>JAQYVK010000265.1 GCA_030145585.1 Desulfatiglandales bacterium
ATAAAATCGTTTTGGAACCAACGTTATATATTAGAACATCAAGTCCCCTTTTATGGGGTTGCCGAACGCAATATATGTTCTTGAAAAATCGGAGGAACTAAGCGCAGAAGGCCGGAGAGATTTAATTGAAGAACTCAGAAAGCAGATTGCAAACAGCGAGTAGATTACAAGGTCAAACGGTTGGGGTTGTGATTACAGATCGTATACTAAAATTTCTGTAGATTTATGTATATGGCAAGTATATGCAAATTTGAAAGCACCCTAAATTCTTTCGTATTGAAGATGTAACCTTCAATAAAATTGGATTTAGCTCGACCTATGGTGGCAGGTATTGTTAACTTGACACATCACAAATTCAGCCATGAGTGGTGTATTCTCAATAGTTCTCTTTCCGAGGTTTTCATGATACTCTCTTATCAAAGGATTGGGTAAGGTAATGATCTCCAAAAGGTATCTCAAGCGGGCATGGTACTATAAACCGGCATTCTATAACTTCATTTGATTGAAACTTAGAAACTGAAGGGCCCGCTTCATACAAGAAATCAGAGGCCGAAAATTTTTTTACCATAGCTTTAGAACGATTGAATTGTGCCGCTTTGAAGTATACCAAACCTTCAATGCTGACCTCTTCTTTTTTCTGTGGGAGTGGAAGGGGTTTGGAGTGTAATGAGGATCTTATCGATTTTTCTAACGTCTGCCGATTTAATAGTCATTTCAAGATCTTCAAAGGCAATCTGTTCGCCTAGTTTCGGTATTTTGTCCAAGAGGTGTATGATAAATCCACCCACGGACTCACATTCACCCTCTGGCAATTTGATATCGCGATGAGGTTTTTTCCTTATCAGAGATTTGATCAGGTTTGGCAGATTTCGATCTAAATCATCTTCCAATGATATTTTGGTCCATTTATTTTTCAAATGTAATATAAAACTTGTTATTTCTGTAGAATGATAATATTTTTCAGATGATTTCTTTGATTCCTTTAATGACGCATTTTATTTTTACCCCCTTTATATGTCAAGATTTTACAGGATGGTACCCTGCATTTTCAACTTTCGTCAGATGCAATAACATACAAGAATGCTGAGAGTATGTTCTGGAGGTAGTGGGAAGATGATTTCAAAATTAAAATAACACATACATAAAGGAACTGCTCGATGAAGGTTACTTTTATTAATCCTGCTGCAGATATCAGGAGGACTTTTTTATATAGATTAGCAGATTTTTTTTATGGACCACGCCATCCTATTACCGGCCCTTTGATATTAGGTAGTATTCTGAAAAGTGCCGGTCACAAAGTAGAGGTATATGAGGAAAAATCCAATCTGGAAGGGAGGGATGCCAGGACATCTTGAAGGAGGGATAAGGCAGGATGGGATTCATGCTTTTCTACAACCTATTGACTAAAAAGGATTTGATACCGCGAAAGGGGTATCGTGGTTCGAGGAGATTTAATAAGGCAGGAAGGTGTAGTGACCAGGACTCTGGGGCGCCAGACCATGGAAATTGAGAGATGGAGATATATGGTGTGCACCCAGTTTCTATCCCGATAACCTATAAAAAGAAAAAGGAGGCGACACTTATGTTTAAAAGATTTTTCTTTCCGGCAATGGGCTTAATATTCATTTTCATCTTCAATAGTTGCGAGAATAAAACCGAGGTTGCAGAGGCTCCTGAAACTGAAGAGATAACAGTTGCGCTTACACCTTCCAATAAGGAGATTAAGGGCGAACTCTTCACCCTTAATCTCTCAGACTTGAAGATCATAAAAACGACCAACAAGTCCACGAAAGAGTTAACCACCACCCCATCTTTAAGAGGGAGTCTCAAAATATCAAACAACTCGACAAATATCTTAGACATCAAGGAAATGACAATCCAATATCTCGATATTTCAGGAAATCCCATTCCCTTTAAGGATGACGAGAAGAAAGTAAAAGTTTCATTTTACGGGGGCAGTAGTATTCAACCAGAAAAAGATTTCGAAACCACCTTAGACGTCAAGGTTCCGATGGCTGCTGTAAAGGAAAAATCGATTAAAAAGATCCGGACCCATGTAGTCTATATCCCCATCCCCCTGAAAAGGGAGAGTATGGATGTTCTTTTAAAAATGGAATAGTAGTGATGATGTCCCAATTGTAAAATAGATCAGAGACCCCTAAACTTAGGAGTGCAACGAATGGTCTCTTGGGAGAAGTGGGTTTCGTGAAAGAGCGGATCGACCCTGAAGGTCTTGTTTTTATACATGGTGAGTACTATCAGGTAAAAGCTAGGGAGTGCCTATCCATAAATCATGGGTAGGCACTATCGAGTTTCCAATTCAGTCCCGCTCAGGGCGGGAACAAGTGATTCCGCAGATTGACGCAGAGATTGCGGCCTCCGGCTCGGAGAGAAAAGGGCCATTAATCATGGATTTTAATCAAAGGTAGAAAAAATGTTTTACATTCTGGCCTTAGTGCTGATCGTATTTTTTCTCGCATCAGCCATTAGAATCTTAAGAGAATATGAGCGGGGCGTCATCTTCCGTCTTGGCCGTGTAATCAAGACCAAAGGGCCCGGGTTGATTATTCTTATCCCGGTCATCGATAAGATGGTCAGGGTAAGCCTGCGTCTGGTAGCTATGGATGTCCCACCCCAGGATGTCATTACAAGGGATAATGTCTCTTTAAAGGTGAACGCGGTTATCTATTTTAGGGTCATGGATTCCAATAACGCCATCATCGAGGTGGAGAATTACCTCTTTGCCACCTCACAACTGGCCCAGACGACCCTGAGAAGTGTTTGCGGTCAGGTGGAGCTGGATGACCTCCTGGCGGAAAGAGAAAAAATCAACGCCCAATTACAAGGTATCCTGGACCACCATACCGACCCGTGGGGGATAAAGGTGACCACGGTTGAGGTCAAACACATAGACCTGCCCCAGGAGATGCAGCGGGCCATGGCCAAACAGGCCGAGGCGGAAAGGGAGCGACGGGCCAAGGTCATTAACGCGGAGGGTGAATTTCAGGCCGCCAATCGCCTGGCAGAGGCAGCGAGCATCATCCATAGGTACCCTGAGGCGTTGCAGTTGAGATATTTGCAGACTATAAAAGAGATATCGGCGGAGGGTCCGTCCCATATCCTTTTCCCCATACCGATAGACCTCTTTAAGCCCTTCTTAAAGAAGGGATAGAGTATGTATGAGTGTGGCTTTGCTGAAATGGATCGCTGGGGAGCCGTTACGGTTATCGACCGGCTCTATGGTACAGAGTTTGGGCGGCAAACTTTGCGGGTTTAAGAAGCAAGGGAATGATGACGTTTAAGTACCCGCTTACAGAGGCTCTTGAGCATTTTAAGGCATCTATAGAAAGGGAGGGAAAATGTTGGCCCGGGAAAATTATTGCCCCAACTTTAATCACGGCCGCGAAAACGCCCCGGTCCGCTTTTGCCCGAAGTGTGGCGAGGTGGTAAATGAAGACATCCCTATTAGAAAGTGTAATAAGGAGGAACATGCCAAAAGCCGACGGGAGAGAGACCCCTATTGTGTGAATTGTGGTGAACAGCTTATGCGAGGAATGTGACCGCGATGAGCCTCGTGGCCGGGGATCAAAGCAGGAATATCTGGTAAATCTTAAACTTAATTTCTAATACTGGAACGATAATGAAAAAAAGAATGGGGTCTGCTCTTGACTCATCTCTAAATCAATCCAAATTGAATGCTACATTTGAGTAGTTGAGAACCACTCCGAGGGTTGCATATAAAATTTGCGATATCGCCTATTGATGCAAAAATATCATCCACCTCTAAAATCTGAGATATGTCCGACTTCTTTGTAGTTTAAAACCTGTGGAGTTTCAAACCAGATTGACATGATATGAAGGTTGATTAAGACAAGATTCGAATTCCCTATCCTAAAAATTTCGCATTAAATCCTCTCGTTTTCATGCCTATATTAGCTGTTCTCATCCCTACCCAGGG
Organism: Desulfatiglandales bacterium; assembly: GCA_030145585.1. Classification (GTDB taxonomy): domain Bacteria; phylum Desulfobacterota; class DSM-4660; order Desulfatiglandales; family HGW-15; genus JAQYVK01. The sequence goes on from JAQYVK010000265.1 coordinate 3,959, forward strand.
AAAAAGCCTATCCTTCATTTCAAAACGGCCATTAAATGTATATATTTACTCTAAATATCGTTGGGTTTTGATTACAGTTATTATACTAAAATAAACCCATTTTTTAGTATGCTGTTATAAACATAAAATTTGGATGTTCTTGAAAACGTTTGATTAGTGTTTGTATACTTTAATTTTTTAAAATTAAAGTATATGGCAAGTTGTGTTGTCAGTTTGGTTATGTTGTGAGTGTTTATGTCCTTCCATATAATTCTCAAAAAAACCATCCTTAGAGATTCCATATAATTTTTCTTATTCCCTTTTATTTATATCATTTCGTTATTCTATGCCATTTTCTCTGAAAAGGAGAAGATGGATATGGAAAAGATCCTCTGTGTTTATTGCGGTGATCTTTTTGATCCGAGTCCGAGGCACAAGGATCAGACTGCCTGCAAGAAAGTGGAATGTCAAAGGGCCAAGAAGGCGGCATGGCAAAGACACAAGATTAAGACGGATCCGGACTACAGATTCAACCAGAAGGTGTGTCAGAGGCGATGGACTGAGGTCCACCCCGGATATTGGCAGGAATACCGTAAGAGGAACCCTGAGAAAGTAGAGAGGAACGTCATCCTGCAGGCCATCCGGAACCGCCGGGCCCGGTCCAAGGGGGGCGATGAAAAGATGGATCTGTTTCCGATTGCAAAGATGGACGCGTCAAAACATGATAATTTTGAGGTACTTGGGCAGTTTTGGATGGTCCCCGTGATTGCAAAGATGGATGCGTTAAAGGTGAATCTGTTAAAAATACCCGTTCTTTACCCTTGATTGCAAAGATGGACGCATTAGGAGATAGAAACAAATCGTGATAACCAGGTGGTCGACTCTCATAAAAAGGAGGCTCGGCCATGATCACAAAGAAGGTTCTTAATCCTAACCGGATCAGACGTATAGATGGTGGTTTCAGCTTTATCCCCCACTGTTTTCTCACCGACGGTTTTCTGTCATCACTCATTCAGAAAGAGATCCTTTTATATTTTTTCCTCATCCTGGCCTCAGATCGTTATGGCCTGTCTTTCTATTCTTATGATGTGATCTGTTCATATCTTGAGTTCAGTATGGATGACTATGTGGAAGCAAGAGACGGCCTTATAGAGAAGGATCTGATCGCCTTTGACGGGACGCTGTTTCAGGTCCTGGATCTCCCTGAAACTCCGGTACAGTCCCCACCTACGAAAGCTGTGCTCGAGTCTACCGGCAGAGGACATCGCCCTGAGATCCAAGCTGTTATCCAACAATCCCTCTGGGGGACTCAAGGTGACTGATAAGGACAGCAGGATGCTGATGGATGCCATCTTGGATTATATGGGGTGGGTTAAATCCATGGAGAACCATGGAAGGGGGCCTGGCACCATCCGCTATACCCGGATACTGTCGGATTTTTTCATCTATGTCATCCACAAGGGTATCGCCTGGGAGAAGATATTTACCGTCGATACACTCGAGGCTTTCCAAAACTATAGTGGAGATAAAGGGGCCTGTCGTGCCCTGAGGGCATTATCCGATTATCTCTTTAGCAACGGAAAAATCGATCAACCTCTACAGGTCTCCAGGTCTGAGCCCCCGTTACCTGACATTTATGAACACTACCTCCTCTATCACGCACAAAGCTTGCAGCCTTCCGCCAGACACCTCAGGGCGGTCAGAAGAATACTGGGCTTATTGCATGGATATATGCAAAGGCACAACATGAGACTTCCGGCGCTGAAGATCGAACATCTCGATGCCTTCTTGGCAACCTTTAAGGTGTCGCACAATACCCGCAGGATCTATTGTTATCACCTGAAGGGCTTTTTAAGGCATCTCTATCACGAGCAAAAGGTCATTAAAAGGGACCTGGCCCCGCTCCTCGTGGGACCTCCCCAGTTTGCACAAACAAAACTGCCGAAGTTTTTACGCCCCAAACAAGTGAAAAAGCTCTTTGATTCTTTGACATTTTCCAACCCCACACAGATCAGGACCTATGCCATGGTGCATTTGGCGTACTCTTTGGGGCTCAGACCCGTGGAGATCAGCAGGATCACTTTGGATGACATCTCCTTTCAAAAGGGAGAGCTCACCCTCAGTGAAAGAAAAATGTGTAATCCCATGGCCCTTCCCCTCCCGGAGAAAACCATCAAGGCTATTGCCCTCTACGTGAGCAAAGGCAGACCAAAAAGCCCCTCCAGAAACCTTTTCCTGACTCACCACTTCCCCTACCACCCCGTAAGTGCCACCACCGTGATTGGGCACATCTCAAAAGTCATGAAACAGGCTGGACTTCCTTCATCGGCCTATTGGCTCAGACACACATACGCTCAGAATCTGCTCCATTTGGGGCGATCCATTTATGAGGTCAAAGAGATGATGGGACATCAGAACATCCAGTCCACCCATCGATATCTTCATATCAATATCGAACTGATGAGAAAGGTCCTCTTCGATGAAGAACTTTGAAAGTTTCATGGCACATCAACTCAATGAGTATCTCCTGTACCGGCAAAGCCTGGGATACAGCATACGGGTATCCAGGGCACATCTGCTCATCTTTGATCAATACCTGAGAAGGACAAACGCGGATTGGGACTCCCTTGAGCCTTTCTTTTTTCTTGATATGAGGGCCAATCTGGAAATGGAGCCGCGCAGTGTCAACACAGTTATCTCATCGGTCAGAGTCTACTTCAACTTCCTTTTGCGCCGTGAATACATCAAGGAAAATCCTCTTCAGGACATCCCGCCTCTCAAGGAAAACACCATACTTCCTTTTGTCTTTTCTCCTGAACAGGTTGATCAGTTACTTACTGCTATTTGCAAGTGGGTACGAAGAAATGAAAAAGTCTTTTTAAAGGACCTGGGCTTATACCTGGCAGTGTTACTCCTTGCCCGATGCGGCATGCGAATCTCTGAGCCCTTAAAACTTATGCGAAACCATTACCGGCCCGATGATGGCTCCCTGTATATCGAGAAAACCAAGTTTAAAAAACAAAGGTTGATTCCGGCACCCCTGTCGGTGATGTCAGAGATCGAAAACTATCTCTCTGCACGCAAATCCATCATGCCTTATGATCAGAACCCCTTTCTTCTTGCCGGGGAAAAACAACGCCCCTTTAGGGCAGAACAAGTCCGCTACCTTCTCCGCAAAGCTCTCAAAGAGATCGGCCTTGATCAAGAACGACAGGTCATTGGCAACATGAACTTCAGCCACCCTACGCCACATTCCTTTCGGCATTCATTCGCGGTCAACACGTTAATAAAAATCAAAAACAAGGATCAATCCCCTCAGTGTGCACTCCCTGTCCTGGCTGCTTATATGGGACACTCAGAATACAAATACACCAGTGTTTATCTTAGGGTCGCAGATGCCCAAAGCCGTAAAAGCCTCGTTGATTTTTCCCTTTGGCAGAAGAGGAAAGAATGAAGCTCTCTCCATGTGTCCATCAGTTCTTTGATCACTACCTACCCCATATCAAGGGAGTCAGTCCCTGTACTGTCAGGGCATACCGGGATGCATTTAAGCTCTTTTTGCCATTTCTCGCAAACTCTTATGGCATTAAGATTAAATCCCTCAGGGTGAAGAATATATCTTCTCAGTTGATCCTTTCATTCCTTGAAGATCTCCAGCAAGGGCGTAAAAACCTGGCCAGAACCAGGAATCACCGCCTTGCAGCCCTTAAATCCTTTGCTAAAATGATCCGCTTCATGTATCCCGAATACCGGAGCCTGGCAGAGACCATTCTTAACATCCCCCAGAAGCGCTATCAGAAGACTCTCATAGGCTTCCTGTATCATGATGAGGTACTCAAGGTCTTTGAGGCAGTGGATCTCAGAAGAAAGGAAGGGTTCCGGGACTACGCTCTTCTTCACCTTCTTTTTGACTCAGGCGCAAGAGCCAGTGAGATCACAACCCTTAACCTCGACTACTTCCATCCTTTGCAGAAAACCCTGGCCATCTTGGGAAAAGGAGATCGATTCCGGCTCATACCACTTGAAACCAAAACATCGCAACTCATCGAACTCTATATCAAGAAGTACCGCATAAAACCAAAGCCTCAATACCAGCAACGAATCTTTATTAATCAACGAGGCGAAGAACTCACCCGCCACGGTATCTATCGCATTTGTAAAAAATATCTCTCCAGTGCACTTCCCCCAAAACGTCTCACAAACATCAATCCCGCCCACAGCTTCCGGCACTCCCGGGCGGTTGATATGCTCTATCGAGGGGACGCTATCACTGATATCAAAAATCACTTAGGGCATGACAACATCCAGTCTACGACTGTTTACCTCCATCTCGGTCTCAAACGCAAGCGGCATATACAGCAACGGTTTATCAAATATATGCAATCGGTTATAACTGCCGATTCAAAAATAGATGAGCTACTTCAGTGGGAAGGCGAGAAAGATATAATGGCTTGGCTGGATAGCCTATAAAGGCATAGAATAACCGTCAGGTGAATAGGAAAAGTATGGGTTTGACAAAATTATTATGTTGCCACTTCTATCTACAATTTTGTATTATACGAGGTATCTAGTTGTTTTTAATATCGATTTACGGTTGCTCAGGTGTTACCCCAATAAACCCCTGTTTTCAGATGGTTAGGGGTACTCGCAACATAAGGCAAGAAGTCTAACGTTTTGGCCACCCATAAATTCGTTTGTATTCAAGATGTATTCTAACGAGGTACCGGATAGAATCGGGGTAACCCTTCGCCAACCTCAAAGATCTTGAACCAGCCGATTTTTCTCAGAAATTGACACCAAAAATACAATCGGATGAGAGTTCCTTGACAAAACCCTTTTCACTTTATTAAATAGTTAATATATATCATAAAATTCACCGCCAACCTTTAACCTTCTGGAGGAAGCCATGAAAAGAGCTTTCAAGAAGGTGCCCATTACGAGCCTCTAAAAGATTTTCTATCTCCTTAGAGGCTTTTATGTTTTTAGTAAATCCACGCCTTTTTGGGGCCAATTCAAGACAACTTAGGGGTCAAGGAAATGAAATGCCCAAAATGCCAGAATGAGAATCCTGAAAGTGCCAAATTTTGTGTCGAATGCGGAGAGAAATTGGAAAGAAAATGCCAAAAATGCGGTTTCAGCAATTCACCTAGTTTTAAATTCTGCGCTGAATGCGGCCATGATTTAGGAAAGCCCGCTGAGACACCTGAAATCGATTTTAGCCAACCCCAATCCTATACCCCCAAATTCCTGGCCGATAAGATCCTCAATAACCGAAGCTCTATCGAAGGGGAGCGGAAACTGGTGACAGTCCTCTTTGCTGATGTGGCCAACTACACCTCCATGGCGGAGAAGCTTGACCCCGAGGAAGTCCATCAGATTATGGATGGATGTTTCAAGATTTTAATAGATGAGATCCACAGGTATGAGGGCACGATCAACCAGTTTACCGGAGATGGTGTGATGTCCTTGTTCGGAGCGCCTGTGGCCCATGAGGACCATGCCCAACGGGCCTGCTATGCGGCTTTATCGATTCAGAAAGCCATGGAAAATTATGGAGCAAAGATAGGGAAGGAATACGGAGCGGAATTTCAAATGCGCATAGGGCTTAACTCCGGCCCGGTGGTCGTAGGTTCGATCGGGGATGATCTTCGGATGGATTATACAGCCGTCGGGGACACAACTAACTTAGCCGCCCGGATGGAGAGCATGACCAGGCCGGGCACCATCCTCGGAACCGGTTACACTTACAAACTGGCCAGAGATTTCTTTGTGTTCGAGTCCCTGGGTGATGTTCAGGTGAAGGGAAAAGAGAAGCCCGTGGAGGCCTATGTACTGATAAACGTCACCGAGGTGGAGACAAGAATCGAAGCGGCTACTGCAAAGGGTCTTACGAAATTCGTGGGGCGAGAAGGGGAATCAATGGCCCTCAAAAAGGCCTTTGAGAAAGCAAGTTCAGGGTTTGGTCAGGTCATAGGTATCGTGGGCGAGGCTGGGATTGGGAAATCCAGGTTGCTTATCGAGCTAAAGAACATACTTCCCAGGGATGAATTTATATACTTGGAAGGCCGATGTCTTCATTATGGGGGCTCCATGGCTTACCTGCCTATATTGGATGTTCTGAAATCTTACTTTGAGATCAAAGAAGGAGATCAGGAACATATTATTAAAAAAAAGATGGAGGAGAAGATTTCCCATCTTGGTGAAAGTCTAAATAACGCCTTACCCCCCTTCCAGGAAATTTTGTCCCTCAAGGTGGAAGACGGAACATATCTACAGCTTGAGGCCGGCCAGAAAAAGATGAGGACCTTTGAGGCTATTCGGGACCTGCTCCTTTACGAGAGTGACAACAAAACCCTCGTTTTTGTTGTGGAGGACCTTCACTGGATCGACAGCACTTCGGAGGAGTTCTTGAGCTATCTAATCGATTGGATAGATAGCACTCACATCTTACTAATTCTTCTTTATCGTCCTGAATATACCCATCAATGGGGGAGCAAGTCCTATTACGGCAAGATCGGCGTGGATCAGCTCTCTCCCGGGAGCAGTGCGCAACTGGTGCAATACGGACTCGAAGGAGGAGAGGTGGTACCCGAACTCATGGAACTTATTCTTAACCGTGCCGGAGGCAATCCTCTCTTCGTGGAGGAGCTCACCCAGAGTCTATTGGAAAACGGCTCCATTAAGAGAAAGGACCATCAGTATGTGTTAGCCATAAAGGCATCAGAAAATGAGGTGCCAGATACCATCCAGGGCATTATAGCCGCCCGTATTGATCGAGTAGAAGAGAGTCTCAAACGGATTATGCAGGTGGCATCGGTGATCGGGAGAGAATTTGCCTATACCATCTTACAGGCCATTATGGTCATGAAAGAGGAGCTCAAATCCTCTCTGATCAACCTTCAGGAGTTGGAGTTCATCTATGAGAAGAGGCTTTTCCCTGAGCTGGAATACTGCTTTAAACACGCCCTCACTCAAGAAGTGGCCTATAACAGCTTACTTCGAAAAAGGAGAAAGGAGATTCATGAGAAGATAGGAAAAGCCACAGAAGAGCTCTACTCGGACCGCCTGGAAGAATATCACGAATTGCTCGCATACCACTATATGCGGAGTGATAACAAGGAAAAGGCGGTGGAGTATTTGGATCTTGCCAACCAGAAAGCGGCCAAGCTCAATGCGATGGAAGGCGCGAAAACCTATTTTGAGCAGGCCATGAAGCTCCTCGACACCCTTCCCGAGACCGAGGTTAACCGGGAGCGGCGCATCACCCTATTGGTGAACCAGTGGCTCGTCTTCACCCTGCTATTCCAACTTCCTGATTATTACGACCTTCTGACCCGCTACGAGCCAATGGCGATCGATTTAGGAAATCAGGAGCTGCTGGGGGCATTCTTTGTCGGAATGGGGCAGTGTCAGTGGTGGGTCGGCAACTATGATCAGGCCATACAAAACCTGACCAAAGCGGCAGAACTCTGCGAAACTGCGGGGGCTTCTGTATATGCCGGGATAGCATACACTTTTTTGCAGTGGACCCATTTGTGTAAGGGAGACTTCGAGCAGGTCCTCACCTGTAAAGAAAAGGCCCTTAACGCCATAGAGCGGCGGTTTAGCCTTCGCGTCTATGTGTGGGCCTTGACCGCTGCCTCATGGGCACACACATATCTTGGTCGCTGGGATGAAGCGGTAAAAAAAGGCCAAGAGGCGCTAAAAGTGGCAGAGAAATTTTCAGACAACAGCCTAATCTCCTTTGCGGCCTCGATCATCTCATTTGCTCTTAACTCAAAAGGCGACCTGGGTCGGGCAATCGAGTATGGAGAGATGGCGGTGCAAAAGGCACCAACGCCTGCGGACAAATTGTGGGCTCAGGGCTTCCTTGCATGGGTTCGGTGCCGATCCGGAGAGGCACAAGGAGCGATCGAGGTGCTGGCTCAGATAGTCTCGTTTCATAAAGCTGGACGCTTCAGCATGGGCGAGATTGGTTATTCGGTGGAGCTCGGCGAAGGGTATTGGCTGGCCGGGAACTATGACAAAGCAACGCAGACTCTTCAAAAAGGCCTGGAACTCGCCGAAAGCACAGGGTATAAGGTGTGCACTGGGTGGGCGCACCGCCTCTTGGGCGAGATCGCCCTGAAGACCAACCCAGCCCAGGTTGGGGAGCCTTTGGCAGGTCCTCACTTCGAAAAGAGCATCGACGTTTTACGAGAGATCAACGCGGAAAACCATTTAGCGCTGGCCTACGCAGGTTATGGCCAACTCCACAAGCAGCGTGGCAACATGGAGCGAGCCCGAGAATATCTAGCCAAGGCACTAGAGATCTTCGAACGCCTGGGCACCTTGATCGAACCGGACAACGTCAGGAAAGAATTGGCCGAGTTGCCCGAGGGCTAATCGACTCCGGATATAAGTGAGCCTCACATAATACAAGTACAGAATAGATATAGGATCAAGAAATGGCTCTGCCCCTTTCCATATCTTGTGTATGATATGCTTGACCCACAAGTATAACATTCTGCAAGGTAAAAAACGTTCAGACGAGCGATTACTGTTAT
>JAQYVK010000266.1 GCA_030145585.1 Desulfatiglandales bacterium
GAGGATTCGAGGATTCCAGGATTCAAGGGGTCGAGTGAAATGCTAAAGAATTACAAAGATTTGAAAGTCTGGCAAAAGTCATATGCACTCTGTTTAGAGATATATAGAATCACAGCAAAATTCCCAAAGGAAGAAATATACGGCCTAATTTCACAAATAAGAAGATCTGCTGTATCTATTCCCTCAAATATTGCAGAAGGATATGGAAGAAAAACAACCGCGGATTACATAAGGATGCTTTACATATCATATGGTTCTGTTTGCGAATTGGAAACGCAGATATTATTAGCAGGGGATTTAGATTTAATTGAAAAGGGTGAATTGGGTACACTAAAAGAAAACGTAGCAGAAATCGAAAGAATGTTAAAGGCACTGATAAAGTCTTTGGAAAATACACCCTTGACCCCTTGACCCCTTGACCCCTTGAATCCTTGGATCCTCTTCTCCAACTAAATTGGAGAAGAACCTCATTCATTAACTCTTGGAATCGTTCGAAAATCCGGTTCTGCTCTTCTCTTTTTAAAGAAGGTCTGTGCCCGATAACACCCAACCAGGATAAACCGGAAAGAATAGCCACAAAGGCACCAAGACACAAACAATAAATGTTTATTATAATTGGATCATCTCCGATTTAGTTGAAGGAAAACCGTGGAGTTCATTTTCAAAGAGGTTGCTCAGATTAGAAGGATTCGGCCCGCCACAAATACGGCGGGCAAGAGTCGAGGGGGCAAGGATTCCAGTGAAAAACCATAGAAAGACAAGTAGTTAAAAGATTTGAAGAGATTTTATAAGCCCTGTTTGGATATCTACAGGATAACCGGAAAATTTAGAGACCAAAATCGATATATTCTATTATTACGGTTAAGGATAAGAGATGCCTAAAGCGGTAATGAGATCGTTGCAAAACAGACACCTGAACCCTTGAATTTTACCCGCCATTTCTTTGGCGGGCCTTGGATCCTCGAATCCTCTTCTCCAACTAATTTGGAGAAGAATCTAAAATGAGGATCTATCGCCCATGCCTATTGACATGTCAGAATGCCCGTGTTATACATTGCCGACATTTCACGTTAACATTGATGCAAGCCTGTAAATTTGATCGGGGGGATCAAATAGTATCAATAAACGGCCCTGGTACCTGATTGTTTGAGGAAACCATCCTAACATAGATTGGCACGAATCAAAATCAATTCTAAATGGATCTTGGGTTTTTTATAACAGCTTTTATATTGACCTAGCTTTGGTGCTCATCAAAGACAGTTGTTCTAAACTCATAATCTCATGCGGAATATGGGTGACCAAAAAAAATATTTCCAACCTTTCCATTCTATCGTCATGGTGTGTTTTACACCTCGGGGCCTTCCCTTGAGGGTCGTTCAATAATCTCGCAGGTTCTCCCTTTTTATGATTCACCTTTAACAGAGTGCCCTCCGGCGTACCGCCGCCATAAAGGCTTTGGCGCAGGTGACCTATGCCGGGGATCACCTGCGGTCTTCGAAGTCTTTTGGCCCGAGGAACACGGAGGAAAGATCCACCTGTTCACCCCGCATGGCAGGGTGGATAAATCGTGGAATAACTCGTGAGGCTGGACATGTCAATTTTCAATATAACCCTATCAATAGAAAGGAGAATGAATGATGAAAAAAATCTTGTTATCAGTGCTGGTTGTTTCGTTTGTATGGGGGTTTGGGGTTGGCGTTTGTGTGGCAGAAAAACCTGAATTGAAATTAACCTTCTCCAACTGGACTGCGCCTCCTTCGCCTCCAGGCAGGGCGACGGCCAAGTGGATAGAGATGGTGCAAGAGCGGACCAAGGGCAAAGTAAAAGTTAATGCCATGTACAGCTCGACGCTCTTGAGCGGGAAAAATACCATTGAGGGTGTTATTCGGGGTGCTGCCGACATCGGCATGAATGTATCCGCTTTCAGGCCGGAACGATTCCCCATGTTGGCCCTCCTGAACTACCCGCACCCCTACAAACATACCATGGTGCCCATAAGGATTGCCTGGGATATGTATAACAAGTTTGATCCCCCTGAATTCAAGGGTGTCAAGGTTGTCTCCTTCAGTTGTAACGGTCTTGGCGCGAACGGCTGCGGGTTCTATGGCAGGTTCCCGGTGACCGGCCTCTCAGACCTCAAAGGTAAGGAAATCAGAGCAACAGGGACGGGCGTCCAGGCCCTTGAAAAGCTGGGAGCGTCTCCTGTTTTTCTGCCAGTGGGAGAGACCTACGAGGCCCTGCAGAAAAATATCGTCAAGGGGCTCTATACCACCTTTGAGATTATCAGACCCTTTAAATTCAGTGAAGTCATCGACTATATTACCCCCTTTCCCGCACCGGGCGCCGTTATGTTTACCATCGTGAAAAAGAAGACCTTTAATTCCTGGCCGGCGGATGTGAAGAAGGTTATCGAAGATATGAAGATGGAGCACAGCGAATGGGCCGGCAACTACGCCCATAAGGAAGGCCAGGGCGGTCTGACCTTTGCCATGAGCAAAGGGATCAAAAAAACGACCGTCTCTCCGGAGGAAAAGAAAAAAATGTTGCAGCTCCTGAAGCCTCTGACCAATGACTGGCTAAAACAGAATTCTGCCAAGGGGTTGCCTGCGAAGGACTGGCTGGATGAATTCCACAGGTTGCTCGCAAAGTACAATGCTCAGTATTAAACCGGGTCCTACCACGGATCGCGGTCCTTTTGATGGGCGGGGGCCGGAAATCATAGGCCCTGCCTGAAACAATGGACCGGAATGTAGGAGTAAGGGAGTACCCGCCGAAGCCCTGTGCGAAGGCGGGTACGTCCTTGCGCCAAAAGACTTCAGAGAGGCAAAGGGCTCAAGCCCTTTCAGGAGACAAGGGTAAACAAGGTCCCTCCGGTCTTCAGGCTTGAACACATCTGCGAAATGCAGAATCGAATGGGCCTCAAATAGATAAAGGCAGAGGAAATGTCGCGAATGTCTCTTATGGAAAAAAGCGTGACGGTGGTCACCCGCTGGCTCAACTGGATGGCGGCGGCGGCCATTATTGCGGTCATGGTTGTTGTCTGCATCAATGTCGTCGGCCGCGGCGTTTTCGGGAGCCCCCTCAAGGGTACCGTCGACATCGTGAGCCTTCTCGGGGCCCTTATTATCGCAGGGGCTATGGCCTACACCCAGATACTGAAGGGCCATATCCGGATTACCCTGTTTGTGGAGAGGCTGCCGGGTAGAATAAGATATATCATCGCGAGCGTCATCGATCTTATCGGCTTTACCCTTTTTGGGCTCATCTCCTGGCAGACGATCCTTTTTGCCAGGGACACCTATGATATCGGCGAACTCTCCGAGGTTCTGAAAATACCCCTCACACCATTCGCGGTCGTCATCACTGTCGGATGTATCGCCCTCTCCCTGGTCCTGCTGGTAGACCTGATAACGGCATTATCTAAGGCGGTAAAGAAATGAGTCCTGAAATTATCGGCGGCATAGGTATCCTAATCATGGTCGTGCTCATGTTCCTGGGGATGCCTATCGCGTTTACCATGGCCCTTATCGGTTTTGTCGGTTTTACCTACATGACCTCCCTGAACGGAAGCCTCTTCCTGCTGGGCAATGCCTTTTACTTCCAGTTTACCTCCTACACCATGCTTGTCGTCCCGCTATTCGTCTTTATGGGTGAAATCGCCTTTCACTCCGGGATAAGCAAGAGAATTTATCATACGGCCCACGCCTGGCTCGGCTTTATACCGGGCGGCCTGGCTGTCGCCACCATCGGTGCCTGTGCTGGATTTGCAGCGATTTGCGGCTCCAGCACGGCTACGGCAGCGACCATGGGGACCGTGGCCCTGCCGGAAATGAGGAAGTACAAATATGATCAGTCCTTTGCAACGGGAACCGTTGCAGCGGGCGGCACCCTCGGCATCCTGATACCGCCCAGCATTGTTTTGATTGTGTACGGCATACAGACGGAGCTCTCCATCGGGAAACTTTTCATCGCCGGCATCCTTCCCGGCATTCTCCTCTCAGCCCTTTTCACCCTTTGCATACTCTTGATGTGCTTTTTGAAACCTTCCCTGGGGTCTCCCGCCCCTAAAACCACCCTGAAGGAGAAAATTAAGTCTTTATCGGGCACTATCGAGATGGCGATCCTGTTTCTCCTGGTCGTCGGAGGGCTTCTGCTCGGCTGGTTCACCCCGACGGAGGCTGCCGGTATCGGAGCCGCAGGGGCCATCGTGATTGGCCTGGTGAGACGCAGCCTTGACTGGGAAAAGTTCAAGAAGGCTCTTCTGGGGACGACCCGAACCGCCGCCATGGTGCTCCTTATCATAGCCTGCGCCATGATTTTCAGCCGGTTCCTGACCGTCAGTGGATTGCCCCAGAGGTTGGCTGAATGGGTCGGAAATCTCAATTCCGCACCCTACGTCGTTCTGGTCTGTGTCATGATTATATACGTCGTAGGGGGGTGCTTCATGGATGCCCTCTCCTTCCTGATCATTACGATCAATATCTTTTTCCCCATGATCGTGGCCGCGGGTTTCGACCCCATATGGTTCGGAGTGATCATTGTGATCCTGCTGGAGACGGGTGCGATCACGCCTCCTGTCGGCATCAATGTCTATGTAATTAAAGGCATCGCTCCGGATGTGCCGCTACATACGATATTCAAGGGTATTTTCCCTTTTCTCGCCGTCATGTTCGTCGGACTTATCATATTGACCCTCTTTCCTAATATTGCGCTTATCCTCCCCAACCTAATAAGATAATGATGGTGTAAAGGATGGCTTGATTCCCCTATGGCATCAAGTCTCGATCACCAAAGGGCTTGGGCGAGCGTCCCAACAGCCGTATCTTGATGACAATGAGACCGGCCCCCGCCTTTTAGCTATATCAATCTGTATTTTCCAAGTATGTCATTATCACATATCCCATTTCGGTCTCCTTTAGACATAATCCCATATATTGTATGCAGCTGAAATGGCTCAAAATTTAATATTACTGTTATTAACATAAAATTTGGATGTTCCTGAAAACGTTTGATTAGTGTTTGTAACCTATAATTTTGCAAGATTATAGGTTATGGCAAGAAAGTGCAACTTTTGAAGCACCCTAAATTCGTTGGTATACAAGATGTATTATTTCAAGATGCCCAATCGAACCCGGGCGACTCTTTGCCAACCTCAAGGATCTTGAACCAGCCGATTTTTCTCAGAAACAGACCCCAGAAATACAAGAAGATAAGAATTTCTTGACAACATCCCTCCAACTCTACTAAATACTTAATAACTATCATAATTCATATCGCCAACCCTTACCCTTCTGGAGGAAGCCGTGAAAAGAACTTTCAGGAAGGTGTCTCTATCCAGCCTCTATGGGACCTGGAATGGAACATTACACTCGAATCTAATATCGCCAAGGTACTCAATTTGTGGAGCTATCCATTCAGAAACAATGAAGAAATCGCTGTCTTCTCAAAAAACCCAGTTTCCTTATTAAGAAATATTTAGTTTTTTTCCACACCTAGCTCAATAGATGGTCAAGAAATGAAACTTTCAAAGATAGGTCTCGGCAGTCGGCTTTAAACCATAATGCTTGCATCGGAATAAATTCCCTTCTAACTCCCTTTATAGAGATCCGGACATGGATTATTGGAATCTGACTATTGAAGAAACACTTGCCGCCTTCCAGAGTGGGGAGTTCCTGGTATCGGAATATATCGAAGGGCTTTTAGAACGATGCGAGCGTTATCAATATCTGAACGCCTTTATC
>JAQYVK010000267.1 GCA_030145585.1 Desulfatiglandales bacterium
CTCGTATCGAAAAACGTCAAAGACTCGGCCGTGGATCGAAACGTCAATTCCATCCTTTATGTCCCCCTGAATGTGGGAGAAGAAATCACCCACTTCATGACTTTCGATGCTCTGGACCAGAGGCAGCGATATACGGGCGGAGAAATAGATGTGTTTCTCTTTTTAGGCCGGGAACTCATGAAGGCCCAGAGGATGGAACGACTCGATGATATCCTTCATGATTTTAAGAACCCCGCCATAGCAACAGCCGGGTTTGCTCGAAGGCTAAAGAGCCTTTTTGAGCGGGGAGGCCTTCAGCAGGAAGACACCAAGGTCAGGCAGTATTTGGATATCCTCTTGAAGGAGACGAGCCGGTTACAAGAGATGGCCTTGAGTCTGTACGAGGTGGGGGAAGAACAGGTCGTAGACCTGACTGGCGTTCTGAGGAACCGCTTTGAAATCAACACAGAAGCGATCAAAGAGCAGCTCAAACAGAACGTTGACCTCAAGGAAGGTCCTTTTCAGGAGCCCCTGCATGTGCTCTGCTACCCGCTTCACCTCGAACGAATCCTTGACAACCTCCTTAACAACGCCACCAAAGCCATTCCCATCCGGGGGGGACACCTGTCGATCCGAACCTACAGCCAAGATAACTGGGCATACGCAGAGATCAGCAATACGGGCATTATCTCCGAAGAGGAACGCCTGAGGCTCCTGGAGGGGGAAGGTCAGGGGCGAGGGCTCTACATCACCCACCGCATCATCCGCCTGATCAATGGTAAGCTGGAAATCAAGGTCGGAAAGAACACCACCACCCTCGTGGTGCGACTCCCCACTTACGAAGAAAGCAAATAGCCCCGTCCAGAGAACCCGGTTGGTCAAAGCCCAAAGGGTGTGAGTTACCTTCATCGTTTTGAAAATCCTAAATCCGAATCTCGAAATTCGAAACAAATCCTAATTTTTAAATTTCAAAATGACCAAAACAAATTCTTTTCCATGATATCAGGATTAGGTAGGGTTTATGTCATTTGAATTTTGATCATTTGATATTGTTTCGGATTTCGGATTTCGAGCTTCGGATTTCGAGCCTTTTCATTTCTTAAGGCAGAACCGCTGAGTTCTGACCACGCTCACAATACCAGGTATTCCAAGTTTGAATGAAGGTGATTAAAAAGTTCTTTGAAGATTCCGGAGGGTTCTTTAATCTGAGGCTTCCATATCAAACTGTGAAAACTGCCCGGTCCGGGCGGACTTGGGCTTGGGCGTGTGTTTTTTGGGTTCATCCCCTTCTCTGAAGGCCTGAAAGACGGTCTTTTTTGAAAAGGAACTGGCCAGGAAACCTGATTCTGAGTCTATTTTTGCGAAGACCACACCTTCCGGTACGGCAAAGTCTTCCACCGGGCGGTCCTTTAGCACTTCGGACATATAATAAAGCCATATGGGGGTTGCTGCCCTGGAACCGGTCTCACCGCGACCCATCGGTTTGATATCATCATAGCCTGTCCAGACGCCGGTCACCAGGCCAGGCGTGAAGCCCAAAAACCAGGCATCTCTTAGGTCATTCGTGGTTCCTGTCTTCCCTGCCGCCGGTCTCTTCAAGGCCTTGACGCGCCAGCCTGTGCCCTCTTGGACGGCGGCCTTTAAAAGATCGGTCATGAGGAAAGCGGTCTCACCGGAAATAGTCTGAAGCGAGGCGGGCTGGTTTTCCTCGATAATATTTCCGTCGCGGTCCTCGATCCTGTTAATAAAAATGGGTTCGACTTGTCGCCCCCCATTGGCAAAGACCGTGTAGGCCCGAGTGATTTCTGCCAGGGACATGCCGGAGGACCCCAAAGCGAGCGACAGGTCTGGATTCAGATTTCCCTTAATCCCCATACGCCGGGAATACTCGATGACATGACGGACACCGATCTTCTTCAGGATTTTTATGGTGATTACATTCCTGGATTTGATCAAGGCGTCTCGGAAAAGGGTTGGTCCGAAAAATTTTTCTTTGTAGTTTTTGGGGCGCCACAACTCCTCATCCGGATTCATGGAAGATATATAAGGGGCATCGATAATAACGGTCGCTGGGTTCATGCCCCAATCCAGGGCGGCGGCGTAAATGAACGGTTTAAAAGCGGAACCCGGTTGTCGTTTTGCCTGAATGGCGCGATTGAATTGGCTGCGATAGAAATCACTCCCTCCAACCATGGCCCTCACTCGACCGGATTCCGCCTCCATGCTGAAAAGGGCCCCCTGGACCTCCGGTTCCTGTTCTAGGGCGAGTTGCCAGTCATGGGGCTCAGTTCCCTTTTTGATGATTTTTACGAGAATCAGATCGCCCTTTTTAAGGACCTCACTCGGGGTTTTGATCTTGGCACGATCTGCATAGTAGGGAATGTCAGGGTCCGGTTTTCTTGCCCACTTCATGTCTTTAAAGGCGAGGACGCCAGTCATCGCTCCGATGCTGATCCTCACCTCTTTCAGCTGATCATCCAATTCTTCAACAAGACCCTCGACAACGTCACTTATTTCCGGGGGATTGGCCTCATATTTTTTCTCGGCCTCCAACCGGAATGCCTCCATTTCCTCCGGAGAAAGGTTTTTTTGAGGTTCCCGGTATCCGTCCCGCTTATCCAGTTCACCGACCCCTTTTCCTAGCGCCTCTTGTGCGGCGCGCTGCATTTTCAGATTCATGGTCGTGTAGACCTTGAGTCCTCCCCGGTATAAAAGGTCGCGCCCATACTTTTTTTCCAGATACTTGCGGACATACTCCCCAAAATAGGGTGCCCTTTTAAAGACATTTTCACTTTCTTTATCCACGATGACATCAGCCTTCAAGGCCTCCTCTTCTTCCTCTCGGGTGATGTAGCCCTCTTCGCGCATCCTTGTCAGCACATATTCCTGCCTCGACTTGGCCCTGTCAAAATGCAGTATCAGGGAATACCTGCTTGGCGCCTGAGGCAGTCCGGCCAGGAGCGCAGACTCTGCAATATTCAAATCAGTTGCACTTTTTTGGAAATAGGTTCTCGCTGCCGCCTCCACGCCGTAAGCCCCATGTCCGAGATAAATCTGATTCAAATAAAGGAAAAGGATCCTTTCCTTAGAGAAGGTTTTTTCTATTTGGAGGGAGAGGGTCACCTCCCTGGCCTTTCTCCGATAAGTCTTTTCGGGATTCTTCAAGAGAAGAGACTTGGTCACTTGCTGGGTAATGGTACTCCCGCCTTGCTCGATTTTCCCTGCCTTCAAGTTTTTCATGAAGGCTCTCATAATGCCTGAAACATCCACGCCCTCATGTTGAAAAAAACGGGCATCTTCAGCCGCAATGAAGGCATTGATCAGGTGTTTCGGGAGTTGGTCGAGTGAAACAAGGATCCTTTTTTCCTCCCAGAACCTTCCCATCACCTCACCATCATCGCTGTAAACCTCCGTGATGATGGGTGGGTTGTACTCTCTCAAAGATCCAAGATAGGGGAGATTGCTCGACCACATATACCAGAGAACAGCTCCCGTGGATGCGATCATAAGGACGATCACCAGAGCACCCCACATTGAAATCTTTAATAATTTCCTCATCGTAAAATTCTCCGATCCAGGGTCCTGTACTGTATAGCTTCAGCCACATGGGCGGATTTTATATCGGGAACTTCCTCAAGATCAGCAATGGTCCTGGCGATTTTTAATATCCTTGAGTGGGCCCTGGCGCTCAAACCAAATTTCTCCATCGCCGTCTCCATCAGGTCATTCGATTCCGGATCAAGGGCACAAAACTTTCTGATCTGGCGACTGTTCATATTGGCATTGATGTGAATTTTCATTCTTTTAAAGCGTTCCTTTTGAATGGCTCTTGCCTTGTTGATTCTTTCCAGGAGCCCCGAGGATTTTTGTCCCTTCTCAACCGAAGAGAGATCTTTAAAACGGACAGGAGGTACATCCATATGAATATCGATTCGATCCATGAGAGGCCCGGATATTTTTGAACGATATCGCTGGACTTGGATGTAGGTACAGGAGCACTCTCGCTTTGGGTCACCCAAAAAACCGCACGGGCAAGGATTCATTGCCGCCACCAACATAAAATTCGCCGGATAGGTGACGGTGGAATTCGCCCGCGAAATGGTGACGTGTCCCTCTTCTATGGGCTGCCTGAGAACCTCCAAGACATTTTTTTTAAATTCGGGCATTTCATCAAGGAAAAGGACGCCATTATGGGCGAGACTCACTTCTCCAGGTCTCGGTACTTGCCCGCCCCCAATCAACCCCGCATCGGAAATGGTATGATGTGGAGCTCTAAAGGGACGGGTGCTGACCAGGCCATGATTGTCGGGCAGAAGACCCATAATGCTGTAGACTTTTGAGGTCTCTAGCGCTTCCTGAAATCCCAGTTCAGGGAGGATGGTATAAAGACGCTTCGCAAGCATCGTTTTGCCGGCGCCGGGCGGCCCGATCATGATCATGTTATGCCCCCCGGCAGCAGCGATTTCCATGGCCCTCTTTACATTTTCCTGACCTCTGACGTCACTGAAATCAACGAGGTGATCTTGCCTTTTGAAAAGCGCTTCCCTATCCACTTCGAACGGACTGATCCCGTTTTGGCCGGAAAGGGCGCCGACGAGCTGTGAAAGGGTCTCTACTGGATATACGTTTATCCCCCCCACCACAGCCGCTTCCGTGGCATTTTCCGACGGGACGAACAGACCCTTTAGACCCATTTCCTTGGCTGTGATTGCAATGGGGAGGGCTCCCTTTACCGGCCTGATAAGCCCGTCAAGTGAGAGTTCACCCAAAACAAGGTAGCCTTCACAGGCGTCTCTGGATACCAGGCCGGTGGCAGCCAGAATACCGAGGGCCATGGGAAGATCAAAGGCGGAACCTTCTTTTTTGATATCAGCGGGAGCCAGGTTCACGGTTATTCGGTCGGACGGGAAATGATACCCGGAGTTCTTTATGGAGGCCTTAACCCTCTCCTTGCTTTCACGAACTGCCCCTTCCGGCAGTCCGACGGTCGAGAACGAGGGAAGCCCTTGGGAGATGTCAACTTCCACTTCAACAATATAGGCGTCGATCCCTATCACGGCGCTGCTGAGGACCTTTGCCAGCATAAATAGCGCTCCCCGTAACCCTTTTTTGGTTTGTTTTACCGGCCTTCGGCAAACAAAGGCGGATAGCCAACTTCTGATTCCAGAAAATATGTGTTTTTTAAGGCTTCAAATCGATATTGATTTTCCTCTGAACACGCTTTACATTTATCATGGAAAGTGGTAGAAAGTAAAGTTTATTTGAAATAACGTTATTTAATATTGATTTTGTCTATTTTATAATATAATCATCCATTCGGCAACCCATTCGGTAGGTAACCGCCCTCTGCTTTTTAACACCCTTGGTGTGAATGGGACCTTTACTGAACCCTTGGGATGGGTTTGGGATAGGGAATTCGAACTTAATAGGAGATCATTATGGCAAGGATAACTGTAGAAGATTGCTTGAAAAAAGTTGACAATAGATTCACCCTCATTCACATGGCAGCAAAACGCGTTCGGCAATTGAGAAAAGGGGCCGAGCAGACCATCGTTTCAAAAAACAAGGATATTGTTGTATCACTCAGGGAAATTGTCGCCGGGACCGTGGTTAAAGCACAAGTGGAAGAGCAGCTTCCCCCTGCCGAGGCTGAGGCAAGTCTCCTTCCTGAGACGGATCGCCTCCCTGAGACGGGTCGCCTCTCTGAGGCGACTGAGGAAAAAGATGACAAAAAAGCTCCGGCCAAGGAAAAAAAGGAGAAGGCACAGGTGGCAGAGGGCGACTGAAAATGTCTAAGAGAGATTATTACGAAGTCCTCGGCGTGTCACGTGATGCCGACGACGGCGATTTAAAAAAAGCTTATAGAAAACTCGCGATGAAATATCATCCCGACCGCAACCAGGGTGACGGCGAAGCGGAGGAGAGGTTCAAAGAAGCTGCCGAAGCCTATGAAGTACTGCAAGATGATCAAAAGCGACGGATTTATGATCAATATGGACACCAGGGGCTTGAAGGTACAGGTTTTTCAGGATTTGGCGGGTTTGAAGATATTTTCTCGAATTTTGGAGATATCTTTGAAGATTTTTTTGGCTTTGGCGGTAAAAGAGGATCACAGCGCAGCCAGGTGCGAAGGGGCAATGATCTTAGATATGACATTGATATTTCGTTTTCAGATGCTGCCTTTGGGACGGAACAAGAAATTACCCTTAATAAAAGGACAGCGTGTTCCACATGTAACGGAAACGGTTGTGAAGAAGGAACATCTCCTGAAAATTGTGCCACTTGTGGCGGCAGGGGGCAGGTAACACGGACCCAGGGTTTTTTTACAGTAAGTACTACCTGTCCGTCTTGTAACGGAAACGGTCAAAGCATTTCCCATCCTTGCACGGATTGCAGGGGGACCGGTACAGTCAGAGAGTCCAAAAAAGTAATGCTGAGGATCCCAGCCGGTGTGGATTCAGGCTCCCGTTTGCGCCTCACCGGTGAAGGCGAAGCCGGCAGTTTTGGAGGCCCTCCGGGTGATTTATATGTTTTTATTAATGTGGAACCCCATGAATTTTTCCAACGCAATGACACAGATGTGATCTGCCGGATTCCC
>JAQYVK010000268.1 GCA_030145585.1 Desulfatiglandales bacterium
CGGGGACCTCCTCATAAAGAACCTTTGCCCCGAGTCCTGTTCCACCCAGATATTTCCGGGCCGTCTCTTCGTCAAGCTTCTCTTCAGTAATCTTTTCTTTTGTGAGATCCACCCTCAGAAGTTTACCCGTATATCCATAAAGCGTGTCCATCATTATCTCCTTATCTCTATCCCCCCGTAGACACAGTGATCAGAAAAAGCAAATCTCCATCATGGAGTTCGGTTTCTACGGCCTCTGTGAATGTCAAGAGTTGACCATTGAGAACAACATGAATCTGGTCACCCACCTGTCCGATTTCGGGATTAAAAACCAATTTACGGAAATCAGGTTCATCTAACGCAAGCTCGTTGAACACATCGCCGATTTTGGCCCCTTCCTCTATCTCCTTCTCGAGGACAAACTGATCGGATCCTTGTGCACCCATTTTACGCGCGATCCAGGGTGAAAACGTTAACTTGATCTTTCCCATTGGTGTTGGTTTCCTCTGACAGATTAGTCCTAAACTGCGGCGGTTTCGTAAAAAGTCCCACAGACACTATTCTCGTCATTCCGGCAAACCCGCCAGAGGCGGATAAAATTCGGAATCCAGTCGTTCCTAAAAGTCATAGACTCCGGCTTTCGCCGGAGTGACGGGTTTTAGGACTTATTACAAAGTCAACAACCTTAAGCTTAACACAAATGGTCACAAACCCTTTTAATTGGCCATTCTGGCCTTATTTTGGAGACGAATAGTAACATAAGACCTTTTGAAATGCCAATCAGCGTGATTGAACCATGGGCGCTAGGATTCTAAAGCTCATTTTGTTTCATTTCGCCCATGTTTACCGGAAGAATTATAATTCCCCCCCCAGAATGGGAATGGTCCATGGAATTCTTATTATATAGATTGTTTCAATCAAATATAAAAGACCACAAAAACTGGACCAGGTACAAGGCATGACTTGGGATCTTTGAATCAGCCATGAGGAAGGTCATTGCATTCCGGTGAAAGAGTGTGGTATTAAGTTTGATAACACACAGCAGGGATTCCGGAGCTATGAGAAGATAGATCCTTCAGAAGATTTTCTGAAAATTACAAAGACATTAAATTGAGCATTACCCTAATTGGGCAAAAGTCGAGGATACCCCTCGATGATCCCGCCCCTCGGGGAGATCCAGGGCGAGCCCTTGGCATGCATTTGTGTACACAAACGCCGGAGGTCAGGGTATCTGCTGTTCAGTAGAAAGTCTTTTCAGCCGAACAGCCGCTTTCCATCATAAGCTTCTCGATTTTGTTTGCACGCCACTAAGGTGGTCTGAAAGGGGGTGAGAAAAGACTAAATAATAGGCAAGGTCTCAAGGTCTTTTTTCAGATTTGATTTCAGCTCATCAGATCCAACAGACAACCTAAAACACAAAGGAGGAAAAGTAATGAGGAAAAAAAGATCCACTATAATCATTGGAAGTTGTGTTTTGGCATTTTTGTTAACGCTGAGCTTTGCAATCCATGTCCAGGCAGCACCGAAAAGCATCAAGATTACAGCAGTCCTCTCGATGACGGGAAAATTTTCAGGGATGGGTGAACAGATCAAACCTTCCTATGAGATTGCCGTTGAAAAAGTGAATGCTGAAGGGGGCATATACCTCAAAAAATATGGGAAAAAGCTCCCGGTGGAATTGAGAGTCTTGGACGATGAGTCGGATGGGCTGAAGACACAGACCCAGCTTGAAGTTGGCAATTCCTGGGGTGCGGTGGCCAATTTTGGAGGCCTGGGTTGCACCTCATTTGAGATGGGGACACCTATCGCTATGAAAAATAAGATGGTGTGGATAGGTCCAGGCTGCGGTGGATGGGCTCCCCATCAACTCGGAAATCAGTGGATGTTTTCGTCGTTCTTTAAAACCCCGTTCTTCTCCCCATTGGTCTTCGACATGATAAAGAGTATGCCCGAGCCGAGGCCAAAAAAGGTGGCCATATTTGAGATTAACCAGTTGGACTGTGCTGAAGCTGTTGAGGCTTGGAAAAAGAAGGCTGCAGAGACCGGTTTTGAAATTGTATTCCACCAGAAATACCCAGCCGGAACCAAAGACTTCAGTGCTATGATCACAGGGGCCAAGGCGGCCGGGGCCGAAATTTCGCTGGCCTATCCTTTGCCGCCCATGGGACCGGTCATCATAAAGCAAATGAAAGAACTCGATTGGAGTCCCAAGGTCGTCTACTGGAGCAGGGCCCCGGAGGGGGCTAAATTTGGGCCTTCACTGGGCAAATTATCCGACTATGTGACATTACCCTGTGCCTGGAGTCCCAAGTTCAAGATGACGGGAAATGATTTTCTCAACGCCCAATATCAGAAAAAGATGGGCAGACCATCTGACCTCATCGTGGGTTCAGCCTATGCCTCGGCTCAGGTCCTCTTCAATGCCATTGAGAGAGCCGGCAGCCTAGACAGGAAAGCTGTTCGGGATGCCATGCAGACGACGGATATGGAGACGGTGGCTGGGCGTGTCCGCTTCACCGAGCAGGGTTGGGCTAAAGACCGGGTGGTCGTGGTCCTTCAGTGGTTGAACGGAAAGCAGAACATTGTCTACGCGAATGGACCGGGAATGAAGTATGGGGATCAGATCCCGGTCACGGCCTTGAAATGGCAACCAAAGTGGTCTGAGAGATAACCAGGGATAATCCGGGGCCGTACCCCAACCAACGGGGGCGGCCTCTCTGTTTTTGATTAATCCCTTAAACCACCAGCTTGACTGGTGGTCCCAGTTTGCTATGCGGGTGGGTTATTTGAAGTGGTGATCTCACCGCCCGCTTCAGGCTTCGCTCTGCGAGCTACGACCCGACAAGTCGCTGGAGACGCAAAGGACACAGAGTGACTAAATTTTTCCTTTGCCGTTGATCCCGCTTATCCAAGCGGGACAGGTATCCCGGCAAAGGAAAAGTTCTCGCAATTGAATTGCTATAAAACAGAATCGAGCAAATTGTTTGTCACTAAACAGAATATTATCATTCCCGACAGGGTCGAGGGTTTTAGCTTTCCGTCCTCTCAGCGGAAAGCTAAAAAAATATCTCCCTCAGCGTTCTCTGCGGCTCTGCGGTGAAAACTACAGACCCTTTTAGGGTCAATATCAACCCACCCGTTTTACGGGTGGTAGTTGATTTTGACTTTCTCTGTATAGAGGCGACGCCATCTGTCTCTGGGAAATGGCCCGGGGACAGGATGCGTCCGGATGGCGGTTTTGGATGCTGGAAGTCAATAAAATTGATGTTTTTCATGGGGGTCTGCAGGCCCTGTGGGAAGTATCCCTAAATGTGGATGAAGGAGAGATCGTTTCTCTCATAGGCGCCAATGGTGCCGGTAAGAGTACGATCGTTGAGACCATAGCGAGTCTTCTTGCACCGACTTCCGGAGACATTCGGTTTGAAGGTGTACGCCTTGATAGGGAGCCTGCCCACAAGGTGGTCACGCTGGGCGTCTGTCTGATTCCTGAAGAGAGAGGGTTATTCCCCGGCATGAGTGTTCTCGAAAATCTGGAGTTGGGCGCATTCACACCAGCGAGCCGAAAAGTGAGAGAGATCTCTTTCAAGCTTGTCTATGAATTATTTCCTGTCCTGGAAGCACGAAAAAATCAGATATCCGGAACCCTGAGTGGAGG
Organism: Desulfatiglandales bacterium; assembly: GCA_030145585.1. Lineage (GTDB taxonomy): Bacteria > Desulfobacterota > DSM-4660 > Desulfatiglandales > HGW-15 > JAQYVK01. The sequence goes on from JAQYVK010000268.1 coordinate 3,635, forward strand.
AGAACAGCAGATGGTGGCCATCGCCAGGGCATTGATGAGCAAGCCGAAGCTGCTGATGTGTGATGAGCCCTCACAGGGACTGGCGCCAATTATCGTAAAAAATATTTTTGAAGTCATTAAGCGAATAAACGAGTCCGGTGTCGGCATACTTCTTGTGGAGCAGAACGTGCGCGCCGCCCTTGGTCTGGCAAAGAGGGCCTACGTCATTGAAAATGGTCGCGTGACAGCACAGGGAGAAAGCAAGCGGCTATTGGCTGATGAGAGGGTCCGGGAGGCCTACCTGGGAACGGGCTGAAATTAAAGTGAGCAGGCTATGTATGAACTTTACGCGCAGACATTTGTTAACGGCATCAACGTGGGGGCGCTGTATGGTTTGGCGGCCGTGGGACTCTCTCTGACCTTCGGGGTCATGAAGATCCTTAACATCGCCCACGGGGAATTTCTGATGGTGGGTGGATTCTTTGCCTACTGGCTCTTTACCTTGCTCGGCCTCGATCCATTTTTAAGTCTGCCCCTCATAGCCCTGGCCCTGTTTCTCCTGGGGGCCATCTTTTACAAGCTTGTTTTCGCAAGCGTTGCCCGGTTTCACGAGGAGGTGAAAGTAAAGAACTCCCTGCTCGTGGGATTCGGTCTCTTTTTGGTGTTTCCCCAGATAGCCAGGGGCCTTTGGACCGCCGATGAGAGGGCCATCACACCCGCCTACAGCGGGACATCATTTCCCATTTTTGGGGTGCGTGTGGCTTATGTCCCATTGGCCGGCCTGATTGTCACGGTGGTGGTCATCCTGGCCCTCCACTTTTTTCTTACCCGAACCTATTTCGGCAAATCCGTGCGGGGGACCAGTGAAAACTGGAAGGCCGCCAAATTAATGGGCATCAATGTGGACCGGACTTATATGATCACATTCGGCCTGGGCACCGCACTGGCCGGTTTGGCCGGGGTGTTGGTCGCCTTGGCCCAGTCTGTTACCCCGGATGTGGGGATGGAATGGACCATAAAGGCCCTCATCGTGGTCGTACTCGCAGGTATCGGGAGCATAGGAGGGGCATTTTTTGCCGGTCTTATCCTGGGGATTGTTGAGGCTGTGGGGGCGATTTTTATGGGCCCCTATTCGGTGGCCCTAGGCCTGGTGATCTTTTTACTGATCCTGATGTTCAGGCCTCAGGGTCTTTTTGGAAAAGGGTAGGGAGGCAGAACCGGTGATCCATTGGAAAAAAGGGGCATTAAGTGCGGGCATCGTCCTGATCCTTGTGCTCATTCCCCTGTTCGTCCAACGCAGCGATATCATCACATATCTGTTCCTGACATTGCTCTATATTATCCTGGCCCAGAGCTGGAATATCCTCGGTGGGTTTACGGGTCAGCAGAATTTGGGGCATGCCGCTTTCTTTGGGGTCGGGGCCCTGACGGCCCGTTATATCTGGCTTCATTACGGGTTCCCCCTCCCTCTGGCCATCTTGGGCGGGGGATTGGCGACGGCGGCCTTTGCCCTCATTATCGGGTTTCCGGCCTTCAGATTGAGGGGCGTGTATTTCATCATCGGGACCCTCGTGATGGCAGAGATATTAAGAATGGTCTTTGACAATGTTTTTCCCAGGGCTGATGTCATGCCCATGAAACTCCTGGCTACCTATAACCTGGCGCCTCGATATTATGTCGGCCTCCTGTTTGCGGTTCTGTCCGTGGTGGCGGTGTATTGGGTCAATCGTTCAAGGATCGGTCTGGGTATGATGTCTATCCGGGAGGATGAGGATGCGGCCGAGGCCACGGGGGTCAACACCCTGAAGTATAAACTCCTGGCCTTTGCCATCAGCACTTTTATGGCCGGTCTGGCCGGTGGGGTTTTTGCGTACTATACGGCGGCAACCAAGGTCGGGGATCTTTTTGCGCCGGTCTGGACCTTTGATGCCGTCATCATCGTGTTCGTGGGAGGTGTGGGGACCATTGTCGGCCCTATCGTAGGGGCCGTGTTTTTTGTTTTGCTCAAACAGTTGCTTTCACTTTATCTTCCCGGGGGGATGCATGTCCTGGTGTTTGGCGTCCTTTTTATTGTCGTGGTCCTGTACCTGCCGGGAGGACTGATCGGATTGATGGCAAAACTTAGAAAAAAACCTGCATAAATGGGGAGCACTCAGATTGATTCTTGAAGTGAGCAGCGTAACCAAGGCCTTCGGAGGCCTTGTGGCCATCAATGACCTGGACCTTGCCATAAATGAAGGCGAGGTCGTTGGTCTCATCGGCCCCAACGGCTCCGGAAAGACGACGTCATTCAACCTGATCAGCGGATTTATTAAACCCGATCGTGGCGAAATCATATTCAACGGAAAAGATATCACCGGCTTTAAACCCCACAGGATATGTCAATACGGGATCGCCCGGACATTCCAATTGACAAAACCGTTTGCAGGTCTGACCGCACTCCAGAACGTGATGATCGGTATGATGTATGGTGAGGGAAAGATCCGGAGTGTGGCCAAAGCCAAGATGGAATGTGAAAAGATTCTGGAGTTTGTTGGCCTTGCCCGAAGGGGCCAAGCACCTGTGACATCTTTCGGTACCGTGGATCGGAAAAAACTGGAGATTGCCCGGGCCTTGGCGACCAGACCCAGGCTTCTTCTGCTGGATGAGATGATGAGCGGGTTGACGGCAACAGAGATGGAAGAGGCCGTGCGGCTGGTGAAGGCCATAGGGGATTCCGGGATCACGATAATTGTCGTGGAACATGTCATGAAGGCCATTTTGGACATTTCCAGCAGACTCATTGTCCTCAACTATGGGGAAAAAATCGCTGAAGGAGAGCCCCGGGAGGTCGTCCGCAATGAACAGGTGATTGAGGCCTATCTAGGAGAGTGAAGAAGTCCGACCCCAGGTCGGGGCTTCTTCAGCTGTTCTGCTGAAAATCTTTTTCAGCCGAACAGCCATTTCCCTTCAAAAAGGAGGTTTTACATGGCCAAGGAGGAGAAATTATCACAGGAGAAGGCAACGGCTTTAGAAGCTGAGGGGGAGGTCGAAGGATATACTTTCTGTGATGGTTGCAATGAAGTCCCGTTTTGCGGCATTAAATTCTTTAGGCGGGGTGATGTGATCACCCGCATAGAGCCCTGGCCCGATTTTCCCGCATCTCCCATCTGTTCCAAGTCCTATGCCACGCTTCAACGGCTTTATCATCCGAACCGTCTCAAATATCCCATGAAGAGAACCAACCCTAAGGGATCCTCAGACCCGGGTTTCGTCCGCATTTCCTGGGATGAGGCCTACGATATGATTGTGGGTCAGCTTAATCGGATCAAAAAAGAGCACGGACCCCACGCCGTCTTTTTTTATGTGGGCGACCCTAAAGAGCCACGGGCAGCTGTGCAACGCCTGGCCGCCACCTATGGCTCGGTCAACTATGGGTGTGAGAGTTCCACGGCCTGCCGAAGGGCCGCCCAGTTAGCCGAACTCCTGACCTATGGGTTTCCAACCATGGGGGATCTCCCTACAGAGGAATCGAAAGTCATGTTGATCTGGGGAACGAATCCCGCCTATTCCGGTCAGCCCTTCTTATGCCACGGCCAACTTGCGGACGCCAAAGAACGGGGCGTGAAGTTCATTGTGGTGGATCCCCGAATCAGCCCGACAGCGGGAACTTTGGCTGACATTCATTTGAGACCGCGGCCGGCCACAACGGCAGCGCTTGCCGCCGGGATGATGCACATCATTTTCAAGGAAGGTCTCGAGGATAAGGCATTCTGTGACAAATGGATCCACGGCATCGACGAATTGAGGGATTATGTGCAGGATTTTACACCGGAAAAAGTGGAGAAAATAACCTGGGTGCCTGCCAAAGACCTTATCGATGCAGCCCGCCTCTATGCCACCCATCGACCCGGGGCGTTTTTGACGGGAGCCCAGGCCACCACCCATGACCGGAATGCCACAAACAACCATCGGGCCATATTGATGATCCCGGCCATCTGCGGTTACATCGATGTGCCGGGTGGTATTCCAAAACCGACGGAACCCCTTGAGGGGATGCAAGGTCCCTGGGCTGATGGACCTCCGGGATTTTGCCTCAGGGATAAAATGATGGAGATGAAAGAGCACCGCCTAGACCTCGAAGCCTTTCCGGCCTGGGTGGAAAAGCTCTTTGAGGTTCAAACCAATTATCTCGTTGAATGGATAAAGGAGGGAAAAGTTAAGGCCTTTCTCGGCTGGGGTCTCAACACCATGATCTGGCCGCAGTCACACGCATACCAGCAGGCTATTGAAAGCCTAGATTTTAGCATGTCTGTGGATTATTTTTACCGGGACTGGACACACCGTTACGTGGATATTGTGCTGCCGGCGGCCATGAACTATGAGAGATTGGCCCCTTTTGCCTATTTCGGCCGGAAGGTATTTGGACGCACACCGGTCAAGCCCCAGGGTGAGTGCAGGGAAGACTGGCAGATCGCTCTCGAGATAGGGACACGTTTGGGCTACCCGGATGTCTTTTTCAACGGTGATGTGGAAGCGGCCTGTAACGACATTCTGGGGATGTGGAAGATCACCTATGAAGATCTGAGAAAAAATCAGGAAACAGGGGTCAGTATTCCCGGCAAAGGAGTTGAACAATACAAAAAGTACGAAACAGGGGGGATAAGACCGGACGGAAAACCGGGATTTATGACACCTTCAGGGAAGATCGAAGCGGTTTCGATGGTCCTGGAAAAATATGGTATTCCCGCCCTGCCTGAATTTAAGGAACCCATGGAGACAACCTCGGAGTATCCCCTGATTTTGGTTTCCGGGTCGAGGGTGCCCTATATAACCCACAGCAAATGGCGGGAAGATTCGCCATGGTTGCTGGAACTTCAACCTGACCCTCTCCTGACAATCAATCCCAAAGATGCAGAAAAGAGGGGTATTCACCGGGGGGATGACCTGTCTCTTAAAACGGCAGCCGGGGAGATACGTGTGAAGGCGAAACCCACGATTATGGTCCCTCCCGGTGTTGTCGGGGTCATGCATGGATGGGCAAAGGCCAATGTGAATGAATTGATACCCAGAGAATTCGATCCCATCTCCGGATTTCCTCCCTATAAAGAGGTGGTCTGTGAGGTGGTCAAGGTATGAGAAACCCCAATTGAGCGCAAGCGGGAGGAAATAGAAGCATGGCGAGATACGGCATGGTCCTTGATTTGAATCGGTGCACGGGTTGCATGACATGTGTCATGGCATGCAAAGAGGAAAACCTTACCAGACCGGGCGTATGGTGGAACAGGGTCTTAGCACTGGAAAGTGAATCACTCGACCGTATGACATACCTCCGGTACGCCTGCATGCATTGCGATGATCCGCCCTGTGTCCCGGTCTGTCCGGAGCATGCCATTTACAAAAGTCCGGACGGGATTGTCCTGATTGATCAAGAAAAATGTCATGGGCATGGCGCATGTATGAAGGCTTGCCCATACGACGTTATAGACAGAAACCCCGATCAGGATTATTTCCCTGAGGAAAAACTACCCTTCGAAGAGACGCCGGATGCCCATCGGATACACCCTCGCGGAAAGGCTTCTACATGCACTTTATGTGTTCATCGAATCGAGCAGGGAAAAGAACCGGCGTGTGTTGCAGGATGTCCGTCAAGGGTCATGGTTTTTGGAGACCTGGATGATCCTGAAAGTCCCATTCGGGAGAAGTACCAAAGATCCAGACCGTTGCTTTCATCCGAAGGCACGAATCCCAAAATATCCTATATCGTTCCGGAAGGCATGTGGGAGCCGTTGGAACAAAGGATCAAAGAAAATCCCAGAATGGTGCGGTAGCGGGTGCTCAGTTTATCTCATTTAATCAATCATTAGATTAATAATCATCATTTCAACTCAAAATAAAGAATGCCCATGACACCTAAATATGGGGATCATCTCCGATTTAGTTGAAGGAAAACTGTGGAGTTCATTTTCAAAGAGGTTGCTCAGATTAGAAGGATTCGGCCCGCCACAAACACGGCGGGCAAGAGCCGAGGGGTCAAGGGTTCTAGTTAAAAACCATAGAAATACAGGTAGTTAAAAGATTTGAAGTGATTTCATAAACCCTGTTTGGATATCAACAGTATAGCCGGAAAATTCAGAGAACAAAATCGATATATTATAGTATTACGGTTAAGGATAATAGATGTTTAAAGCATTGATGAGATCGTTGCAAAACAGACACCTGAACCCTTGAATCCTTGGATCCTCGAATCCTCTTCTCCAACTAATTTGGAGAAGAACCAAATATGGATAATTTTGCAATTCTATTATGGGCAAGGGTAGAAATGGCTTGACAATTTCTGTAGATTGTTGACAACTAACAATTAGAGCAACGGGGCTTCGCCCCAATTGGAATATTGGAATACTGGAGTGTTGGAATACTGGGTCTTAGCCTCCGGCTATGAGAGGTAATTGTGAGAGTGGGTTATCGGGAAAAACATATTGATGAAGAATGAATTAGTTGAAATGTTTCCGACTAAATCAACTCACCAAAGTCGTCTCTACATCATTCCATTATTCCATGCAGGGAGCGACAACACAAATCCCCAATAAACACCTTTATTTTCAGGAAATTATAGAAATTCCTAGTCGTACAATAAGCGCGGGGCTAATGCAGATGGAAATCAAGGATGTGACACAAAGTATTTTTGAGATCCTTAGTAACCGCATCCTCACGAGCCAGTTCAAGGATGGCGAAAGACTCAACGAAAATCAGCTGGCCACTGAGCACAATATCAGCCGTGGGCCTTTGCGGGAGGCCTTCCGACTGCTGGAAAAAGAGGGATTGGTCAGGAGTATACCCCGCAAAGGAACATTCGTAAAAGAACTGAACAAAAGAGACATCGAGGAAGTTTTTCAGATCCGGGAGATGATTGAATGTTTTTCCATCGATCTGATTGTAACCAATCATCTGAAGGACTACCACCTCCAGGACACCCCACTAATCGCTATAGAAGACTTGCCTCCTCAAGCTTACGAAGATCCCACACGCATGCTGCCCATCCTTATGGACAATTTTCGTTTCCATATCAGTCTTGTGGAGGCATCAGGAAATGAGATGCTCGTCAATTTTTATCAGACCATCACATCGATTTCTGCACGATGTCAGTTCAAATTCCCTTATTCGAAGGAAAACCTGGAGCGCACACACCGCGAACACAAAGAACTGGCCGCCCTCATGCGGGCCGAAGAATATGCCGAAGCCAAGGCGTATTTAAAGGCGCATCTCCACAATGCGCTCGCTTCGCTTCTAAATAGTTACGAATTGGAATATTCAAGACAACAAGCTGCAGGGGGCTAGGCATGAGTGAAACCCTAAAGCATACGCCTTGAAGGGAAAAACTGAATGAGAAAACTGTCTCTTGAGGAGTGGGAACACAAGTACATCAAGGGTGAGATCAAACAATTTGATCAGCGCTACACCATGTTCAGCCGTCCCATGTGGGACCCAAAAATTAAGGACCTGCTCAGTTGGGTCCTGGAGAAGGCTGAAATGGGTACCCGGCCCGGAAGGACCCTACAGGACAAAGCCTTGGAGTTGGGTTCCCGTGTGGGTGTGATGATGCATCTTTTTGAAAACGACCGTCCCACACCCAGTGCTGTTTCCCGTGAAATCGGCGCCATCCTTACCCCGGAGCGAGTCGCCCGCAATACCATGGTGTCGTTGCCCCGTGAAGGCGAAAAACTGGAAATCACCGATCCGGTCAAATTGACCCGGGATTTAAAAAAGGCAGCCATTTATTTTGGGGCCGATCTGGTCGGGATCTGCAAACTGGATAGGAGGTGGATCTATTCCCACTCATTTGATCTGGGTTCCGGCGAGTACAATCCCCAAGAGATGCCGGAGGCCTTTCAATACGCCGTGGTGATGGGCTTCAGTGAGGATTACGACATGCTCAAGTATTCCTCCACCACCTATTACCCCAGCGCCGAAGCCAGTCTGGGATACAGCCGCATGGCTATCACCAATGCCTACCTATCCAGATTTATCAAGACCCTGGGCTATGAGGCCATGTCCTGCTCCACCAACGATGTGGGGATGACCGTACCTATGGCCATGCAGGCGGGATTGGGGGATGTGGGTCGACACGGCCTGCTGATGACACCGGAGTTCGGTTCCGCGGTCAGAATCAGTAAGGTGCTCACAGCGCTACCGCTGATTCCCGACACCCCGATAGATTTCGGCGTGACCGAGTTTTGCAGGGCCTGTGAGATCTGTGCGGACGAGTGTCCGGGGCAGGCCATAAAACATGGCCGGAGAACCACCGAGGCGATCGATGAATCCAATGTCCCCGGAGCGCTGAAATGGCCCGTGGACGCCAAGAAGTGCATCGGCTACTGGGCTCGCAATGGAAAAGGATGTATAAACTGCGTGAGTGTCTGTCCCTTTACCAAACCGGATACCCTTTTTCATCGGTTTGTGAAATGGATGGTGGATCATGTCAGGTGGGGGGATTCTTTATATGTCAAGGGCGATAAGCTGATGGGCTATTCAAAATTGGATAACGGGGTAAACTTTTGGGATGAGTGGCAGCCGTTGGTCGGTAAGGCCCAGCGAGTAAAGAAGATCAAGCGTTAAATAAAAGAGAAAGGATTGAAAGGTACGTCGTATAGGCTGTTTTGTATGGAGACAAACCATAACCATTTATGTCCAAGGAGGAAAATCATGGCCAAAAAAAGATTGCACCATTCATGTCCCGGAATTTTAATGACAACCTTACTCTGCTTTTTTGGGTTGCTACTCTTCTTTAACAGCGCTTATGCGGCGGATCCAGTCAAGATAGGCATCATAGGACCGATGCAAATCCGGCCGGGCATAGCCATGAAGCAGGGCGCCATGATGGCAGCCGACGAAATCAATGCCAAAGGTGGTATCCTGGGCAGAAAGATTGAATTGCATTATGCGGATACGGAATTCTCCCCGGAGAAAGGGATTACGGCCCTCAACAAACTGGCGGTCAAGGACAAGGTCGAAGTTCTCATCGGCGGGATGACCAGCGGCATTGTTCTGGCACAGATGCCCTATCTCTCAAGATACCAATTGCCCTTTCTGGGTGTCGCCGTGGCTTCTTCCACCCTCACAAAACTGGTCAAAGAAGATTACGACAAGAATAAATACTTTTTTCGTGTCGGCATTTTGAAAGACCAGCTCCTTGCCTTTGACATGGTCAATTTCATAGCGAATTATGTCGGCAAAAAGTACGGTATAAAAAAAGTCGCCATTCTCCTGGAGAAGGCCAAATGGACCGAAGGGTTGGACCAGGCCTTTACAGGACTTTTCGGCAAGTTCGGTATGGAAGTGGTGATGGCCGAGTTTTTCGAAATAAAGACCAATGATTATTCACCCATTTTCTCCAAGGTCAAGAAGAGTGGTGCACAAATGACGGTCGAGGTTCACTCTCACGTCTCGGAGGTTTTTATAAAGCAGTATTATGATCAGAAGGTGCCGTTGCCGGTAGGCGGTATCGCACTGGCGGCCCAGTCCTCTGACTTTTGGGAACGTTCCGGTGGAAAATGCGTGGGTGAATTTACATCCAATTTTATTTACCGAATTCCCATTACACCCAAGACCATTCCCTTCTGGGACGGGTATGTTAAACGCTACAAGGATGATCCCCTTGTGACTGCCACCGGGACCTATGACGCCATCTACGTGTATAAAGATGCCGTAGAGCGAGCCGGATCCTTTAAAGCCGACATACTGATTCCGGCACTCGAGAAAACCAACTACGTGGCCGCATTGGGAACGATCGCCTTTGAGGCTGACCACGACTTGAAATACGGGCCGGATTACGTGGCCATCAATTGGGCACAATGGCAGGCGCCGGGTAAAGTGACCATTCTTTACCCTGAAGATCGAGCGACGGGAACCGTGCAATTCCCCGAATGGATCAAACTTCCACAAAAATAAGATCGTAAACGTTTTAATCTAAGATGCGCGGCAGGGCGTGCCCTGCCGCGCATCAAAATTAAAGTCCGCATACTTAATTTAAAAGGCTATTTTTTGTGGCGGGTTTATTTCACCTGACCCCTCGAATCTTTACCCGCCGTCTTTTTGGCGGGCCGAATCCTTTGGACACCGATTTCACTCGAACTTATAACTACTAGAGCCCTATGGTTTTAGATAGCAAAAAATCTTTTAAGATGGTTCCTGAATGGTCGCACTCGAAATCCTGATATACGGCGCGGTTCTCAGCGGCATATACGCACTGCTGGCGGTCGGCTTTGCCCTCATCTTCGGTGTGGCGCGGGTGATTAATCTCACCCACGGGGCCTTCTATATGTTGGGGGCCTACATCACCTATGCCTTATCCGTTCTTTTAAACGTCCCCCTGATTCTTTCCATTATAGGGGGGATGGCGATTGTCTTCCTTCTCGCCATCTGTCTTGACCGGTTCATAATAGAACGGATCCGCACAACCATGATCAACGTGTTGATCACCACCCTGGCCTTGTCCCTGTTTGCCGACCAGGTCATTTTGCAAATCTTCGGTCCCGACAATCGAAATATTCCGGCGGTTATAAGCGATAGGGTCACCCTTTTGGGTGTGGATATCGCCGGGCAACGGCTGCTTTCCCTAATCATCTCGGTGGCGGTCATTGCCACCCTATGGCTGATCATCACGCGTACGAGGATGGGCAACGCCCTATTGGCCACGGCTCAGGATCCGGAAGCAGCCCAACTCATGGGCATCAACACGGGAAGGATGTTCATGATCACCATGGGCATCGCGGCAATGATGGCGGCGTTGGCAGGAGGCATTGTGGGATCCTTCCTGACGGTGGCCCCCGAGATGGGCATGCTGCCCATTATCAAGGCCTTTTCAATCGTCATCCTGGGCGGCTTGGGGAGCATAGGGGGGAGCATCATCGCGGCCCTCTTAATAGGTTATCTGGAGACAATCGTGGCCTATTTGATATCTTTCAATGCCACCGAACTGGTTCCACTGGTTGTTATTTTTATCACCCTCATCTTCCGTCCTGCCGGGATTTTTGGGAAACGCCGTGGCTTTTAAGGGGAGAACCATGAATATAGTCACCCGCATATGGGGTACATTGATTTCACGACCGCCCTTTTATGTTATGGCGATATTTCTCCTATTCATGCTGCTGGTCCCTTTTTTGACCGACGATCTCTATTTAATCGGGGTGCTCGTGCTCGCCAATGTGTATGCGATCTTCGCCTCAAGTTGGGATATTCTTTCCGGGTATAGCGGGAAAGAGAACTTTGGGCACACCCTTTTCATCGGGGCCGGCGCCTACGGTGCGGCCTATTTAAATCTGTACCTGGGTGTGCCTCCCATGCTGAATCTTTTGCTCTGCGGGCTGATTGGGGCAGTATTCGGAGTACTCATAGGGATTCCCTGTCTTCCACTTGTAGGACCCTATCTGGCCCTTGCAACAATGGCGGCCGCCAGCATTGCCGAAAGGCTTACCATGATTCTTTCAAAATATACGGGCGGAGAAGAAGGGCTTTACGGGTTGGATCCCATCACTGACGGGCCGGTTGGAGATTATTATCTCTCATTGATTCTTGTCATCATCACCACGATCATTCTAATGGCTATTGGTTATTCGAAACAAGGCTTGATTTTGCGTTCTATTAAAGAGGATGAGACTGCCTCCGAGGCCGCGGGCATCAACACCACCCGCTACAAGTTGGTGGCTTTTGCCATCAGTGCATTCTTTGCCGGTATGGGGGGCGCCTTCTACGCCCATTACCAGATGTATACGGGCCCCAGCAGCCTGTCGATCATCATGGCGGTCACCATTATTATCGTATGCATGATCGGTGGCATGGGGACCATTGTGGGCCCTGTCTTAGCGGCCTATATGCTGACGGTATCAAATGAATTTCTCAGGTCCATCGGGGATTTACGCCTGCTTGTCTATACGGGTCTTTTGGTGGTTATCGTTCTTTTTTTACCCCGAGGGGTTTTTACAGTGATTCTCGAGCGCCTGCCGCGGTTCGGCCAAAAATCAAGAGGCGTCTAAACCATGACAAAGGATGGATTAGAGATTCGGGCGGTAACCAAAACATTTGAAGGGCTGACAGCCCTTTCAGACGTGACCTTTTCCCTTGAAGACGGGAAGATCATGGGCATCATCGGCCCCAACGGTGCAGGCAAGACCACGCTATTCAACGTCATTTCCGGCTTTCTAAGGGCCGACCAGGGCCAAATGGTTTACCATGGAAAGGATATCTCCTCATTGAAGCCCCATCAGGTCGTGGACCTGGGTATGGCCCGGACGTTCCAGATCGTGCGACCATTTAAAAGTATGTCCGTATTTGAAAATACCATCGTAGCCGCTCTCTCGCCGCGGTCGCGCCGGTCCCGTCCCAAGGGAGTGAAATCGGATGAGACAGCCATGAACGTCCTTGGGAGAGTCGCACTGGATCATAAAAGGGATGAACCGGTATCCAATTTGCCCATGGGGGACCTGCGTCGGCTTGAAATCGCCAGGGCACTGGCGACATATCCGCAGTTTATCCTCTTGGATGAACCTTTCTCCGGTCTCAGCTTAAAAGAGATGGATGCCTTGGCCGGGCTGATTCGAAACCTACTCGACGAAAAATGCACGATCCTGATCATCGAGCACAAACTTAAGATCTTGATGTCTTTGGCGCCCAGGATTCTGGTCTTGGATTACGGCAAGGTTTTGGCGGACGGGACCCCTGCTGAGATCGCAGATAATGAATCGGTCATCCGTGCCTATCTGGGAAGGAGGGGGCATGCCGGCGTCGATACTACAAATTGAAGACCTGACTATTTATTACGGGAAGGCCCTGGCCGTCGATGGGGTCTCTATGATGGTCGAAGATGGTGAGACCGTAGCCGTCATCGGGCCCAACGGTGCCGGAAAGACAAGCCTCTTGAGGGCAGTTGCTGGTCTGACCCCGAGTAGCGGGCGGATTTTATTCAGAGAAAAGGCCATTTCCGGGTTGAAGGCTTATGAGATCAGTCGCCAGGGGATCAGCCTCTGTCCCGAGGGTCGCCGGTTGTTTCCGGAATTGACGGTGAGGCAGAACTTGGATCTGGGCGCCATCATGCGAAAAGATCATAAAAAAGTGAAGACGGATCTTGAGAACGCCTTGCGTTTGTTTCCCGTGCTGAAAAGCCGCGCAGGCCAGATGGCCCGCTCCTTGAGCGGAGGGGAGCAGCAGATGTTGGCCATTGGGAGGGCCATGATGTCAGATCCTGAATTACTGATGCTGGACGAACCTTCCATGGGACTGGCGCTCATGGTGAAGGAAAGCATTTCTACCAGCATCGTAGAGATCACCAAAGCAGGGGGGACAATCCTCCTGGTTGAACAAGACGCCGGCATGGCCATGGACATCAGCAAGAAAATTTATCTCTTAGAAAACGGCCGCATCCGATTGGAAGGCACAGCCCAAGAAATGGCCGGCAACCCCCATGTCAAAGAGGCCTACCTGGGAATCGCTTGAATATGGAAAGGAAGGCTTGTTCAGCTAGCTAAGCCTAACCCCATTCTCATTCTCTCTAGGCTATCCTTCAGCCTCCAGCCTTAGCCCTTTTGTTTTCAGCTCTCTCCCCGAATTTCGATTTGACTAGCCGGGTTGATGTAACAGCTTCAAATGGGAAACAGAAGACCTGCTCACAAATGGCATATGTTCCGGATACTCTGATTAGGTCGGTGAAATAATGGACTCAAGATACTACTCTCCTGTACGACATAAAATGATGATTGACTGAAAAAGCCGTCGAGGTCATTGTCTGCCTGTTTTTTTCTGAATAAAGAGAAAGGAGGTAGAAAATTTCTCATTTCTGAGCATCGTATCTCAAGCGCCCAGAGATTCACTGCCGTGAGCGACGGATATGTTCTGAGGGGGAGAACTTTTTCTTGTCCCAGGATTCAAAGCCCTTGAATGGTCCTGCTAAGTTTCCTGATGAGGTCGACGATTTTCCCTACGATGGAGCAATCGCCATAGGCATTCACAAAATCTTCGGCAACGGCATTTGCCGCTGAAGCCATCCGCTCGGACATCTCATCCACGATTCTCTGAATCAGACGAGGTTTAATGCCCACATCATTACCGAGACGATCCAAATGGCGCCGCTGGATCCACCGCGGTCGATTTTCCCCACCTATCCGCATGGCCAGACGGTCGACCAACTCCGGATAAACCTGTGTGCACATGATATCATAAAAGGGCGCCAGACGAGGTCCTCTGATCGTATAGAGAATTGCCAGGTTTTTGGCATGGGAATCCGCGTTACCGATGAGCCAGTTAAACACAAGCCAAAGGATGAGCATTCGACGGTCAGCAGCTGGACTCACACTCTTATCTTTCACTAGGGCAAAACAGCGGGCTAATGTGGGCCCCCCCTCACTCTCGTATTTGTGTTCCGGGAGAATACCTAGGGCCTGACAGAAATCTTCCTGATGTAGACGTAAGACTCTTCCTTCCTCATCTCGTATGCGGTCGTGCCTTTTTATAAGGTAAAGCATGTCCAGGCCACGGCGTATGGCCACCTTCGGGACAGACAGACCCATCCGTGCCGCCAGCATCATACAAAACGCCTCATTTTCAACCGTCCCTTCAAAACCCGGAATGGGGGGTTTCAAGATGTGAGAGCTGGGGGCATTTCCGGTTGCCAAAAAAATCCGATCTTCTTCTATATAGACCGGCAGTTTGTTCTGGGCGCCTGCAAGGGAAAGACGAATACCCTTGTCGCCGGCGAGAAGAGGTTTCCTGGGTAGTTCAACAATGACTTTATGGAGTTGCTCTTCATCGAGCTCGCGGTATCCGCCTTTCACGGAGGGGCGAACCCCTTCAGGCACAACCGAGACAGCACCCGCACACTCTCCGCCGATTTCTCTGAGAAGAGCAAAATCGTTCTTCTCCGAGATCCTGAGTCGGCGGGTGATGATTTTGCGGATCTCGGCCTCCGGAAGAAGATTTGCAAAGAATGGTCTCGCCGTGTCATCCTCATAGGGCTGCTCACCAAGCGGGAGGGACAAGGAAAGGGGAATCGCGCCCTCTTTTTGGAGCCATCCCCTATCGTACTGAAACGCAAAGCGGTTCCGCTCATCAAGCCAGAGACGTCCGACCGGATCATCTCTGAAATAAACGGCAAGCCCAGGTTCCTGATCCTTTCTACGCATTGGGCCAATCCTTTGGTCCTACACGGATTTCCAGGCCGAGGGCGGTGAGGACCTGAAGGGTCTTCCCGAGTTCTGCCGTGGTCTTCCCATTTTCAAGATCGGACAGGAAGCGGTACCCAACACCGCAGAGGGCAGCAGCATCTGCCAGCGTGAGGTCGTCTTCTTTTCTCTTTTTTCTCACGGCTTTACCTACGTCGGCGGGGGATTTGACGTTCTCTTTCAATATTTACCTCCAAATGAATGTTCCCGTTCGGGAATAATACCCCCTCTAACTCACCAAGTCAACCGAAATATTCCCGACCGGGAATAATCGCTTTATCATGTATTGAAGGAACAGAAAATATTCCCGTTCGGGAATATTTAACTTTGGGGGGCACCCTTCATTTGCGCCTCGTATACAGGGAGTTCGAACGCAGGGTGAATCCTTGGAGGCCTATTCATCAGGAGCGATCAGTTGCACCGTAAGGGATCAGGTCTCAACATTTGACAAATTGATGAAAAGGGGTCTACTCTTGACTCTTGATCAAAGTGGCCTTGATATGCCACAGCGTCGACAAACAAAGCCAGCGTCCCCCGTTTCTTCATAAAGCTGTACCTATTTGAGACTGTCTTTTATTTCTACATTCATAGGGTTGATTCATATTATTTGATTGAAATGATGTCTATGAATCGCACAGTTTAATCTTCTTACAATTTATGTCTACCCTATTTAAGTCCCGCAACGAACCTTCGAAGTTCAAGCTCCAGTTCCATGGCCTTTGTAGGCTCTTTGTTTATCAGATTGTCTTGTTCTAGGGGATCTTCTTTCAGGTTATAGAGTTCATCCTCTTTACCCTTATCAAAGTTGAGGGTAAAGGCCCATTCATGATCGGAGACCCGCCAGTTACGCTTGAAATGTCCGCAATATGCATAGTCTCTTATGGAATCCAACTCACCGGACATGAGAGGCAGCAGGCTCTTTCCGTGGACCTTTGGAGGGATCCGTTGATTGAGAAAATCCAGGATTGTGGGGAATATCTCAGTCGTTTCCACCAATGCCTTTTTACGCTCACCAGCCCCTATGCCATCAGGATGTCTGATTATGAGAGGGATACGAACCAGATCCTCATGAAGACCCGGTTGAGCTTTTTTGATATAACCATGTTCACCAAAGGGTGCGCCATGATCCGTCGTGAATATGATCAGGGAATTATCGTAGAGACCCATCTCTTTGATCTTGTCTAAAAATTTCCCTAACCAGTGGTCACACAAAGTAACTTTTCCGGCATAGAGCATCTTGATATGATTCAACTCTTCAGGGGTGAGATAACCCTCTACCCACCTGGGGATCGGGTGTATGATGTCTTTTCCGGTGTAATTCGGGTCTGTATACATGCGGTTATATGGAGGTGGGGGATCCCAGGGTTCATGGGGATCAAAACAGTCAACCCAGAGAAAGAGATTATCTCTCCTCTTTTGTTCCTCAAGCCACTTGATACCTTCTTGGGTCGTTTTTGCAACAAAAGTATCCTCTTCACCCTGCCAATCATGGACATTTTTTAAATATTGCTCAAGCTGGGCTTTTACCGCCTTATCTTTTCCGTCACCTTTGTAGTATTTTTCCACATCTACTTGAAGATCAGGATCAATAATATAGGGATCTCCCTCGTGGCCCCTAATATGTTTTGTAAAATCGAAGCCTCTCTCAAAGGCCATAGAAGGCTTGTGGAGATGATAGACATCCGTGACCATAGCAGTATTAAATCCCTTATTCCAAAGGACCTCAGCCAGGAGCACATCCGTTGGCTCCAATCGCTGCCATCCCCTGAAGGGAAAGGTAAACCTTCCTGTGAAAAAAGTGGTCCGTGTAGGCACGGTTGGTAACCCCTCTGCGTAGCAGTATTCAAAGAGGGTCCCTTCAGTTGCAAATTGATCCAGATTCGGGGTCTTGATCCAGTCATTGCCATAACAGCCCAAATAATCCCATCTCCAGGTGTCATTTATTAGCATGATTACGTTCATGTTTTATATTCTCCAAAAGTTATCGGTTGATGATCGGTAGATTCTCCAGTTGGCTCGGGGCAAGTTCCCTCATCTGGTCCAGAAGTTTTTGGTTCAGTTCCTTATCAAAACCTTCGCCCGGCTGATTGACACCGTCTAAGATCCGAAGGAGTTTAGGCCCTTCAGGTTCGGTGAAACAAAGAGAATAGGTCCCGTCATCATCCTCCCAACGGATAGTCTCTTCGGTATCATCGCTTGGGTCCTCCTCTAATGATGGTCCTATGATATAAGACATCTGGGCCTTGAGGTCATCCAGAAAATCCTCATCATAGAAGCCCTCTTCATTTTGGGCAAAGTTCATAATCCTGTACATATCGACAATCTCATCTTCCTCTATTTCGATGGCAAATTCCCTCAAAGATATGCCGCAGGCTGCCGTTTCTTTCACTTCCATTGTGGTTCATCCTTTCTACGACATGTGTCACATTATTGTTATATTAAACCAAATTGAGTCTACGCTTTAAAATCGATTCTTACATCTAATATTAAAGACATCTATCTGTCAAATTAATTGTTTGGCTCACCCTATTGATTACTTCGATAGGCTATGGTAATGTTTTCAACTTGAGTCTAACATAAACTTAATTTTTGGGAGACTGTCATGATAGATGAGATGGGAGGAGATTTCCTTCAATGGTTGAGGGGCTTTTATTTCGTGGCAAAACATGGAAGCGTAACCCAGGCAGGCTTTGACATGCGGAGAAATCAACCCACCATCAGTCATCAGATAAAATGCTTGGAAAAGGAGTTTGGGGTCACGCTTTTCGATCGTTCGAAAGGAAAAATGGCGCTCACACCCGAAGGAGATATGTTTCTGGAAAAGGTCATCTCCATCTTTGAAATCATTAAGGAGATGAAAAGTGAGATAAGTGAAACCCCCTTAAGGGAGAAGGGCGAGATTGCCATAGCGACCACACATGCTATTATTCACTATTTTCTACCTGACTTTATCACGGCCTATCGAAAGCAATTTCCTAATGTATATTTCAAGATTATGGGCGGTGGATTGGAGATGATTCTTGACGGGGTTGAATCTGCTGCAGCCGATTTCGGGATCGCGAGTCTCAACGAAGTAGGGGAAACAAATTCCTATTATGAGATTTTTTCGACCAGACCCATACTTGTGGCCCGCAAGAAGAATCCCTATTTCCGAAAATCGCCTACCTTAAAGCAGATAGCTGGAGCACCATTTATATCTTTTCCTCAGTCCAGCACCATAACCACCCTGATTCAAAACAGGTTCAGCAAAGAGAAATTGGATCTAAATGTCATCCTGGTTTTAAATAATTTCGAAGATGTTAAAAAGTACGTGGGTATGGGTGTGGGTGTCTCCATACTCGATGACTATACCATCACAGATGCAGATAGGGACAAACTGGATATATACAAAATGGACCGTTTCTTTAAGGAAAGAAAATATGGGCTGATCATTCGGGCGAAAAAGTACCTTTCCCCACACGTAAAGGCCTTTATTAAAACCATCAAACCGGACATTGAGATCGGGTGAAGAAACCCCGCTCTTTCGGGCGGAGCATTGGCTGTTTTGCGGAAAGAAACTTTCAGCAAAACAGCAGCTTTTTGACGTAATAAGGGCTGATGGTTTTGTGAACTGTATTGAAATTATCGATTTGAATAATAATATTATTGATTTCAACAATAGATTAAGAACTGCTAATGTGCAGACATCCCTATCTGACGGGTTCCTTTCTGAATGAATCTTGGATTTGAAGAGGATGATGATCCTGGTGAGAGAAGACAACATACTTCGCCAAAGAGATCCTATAGGAGAAATAATATGATGGCCAACGGAAAAGAGAGCACTGAAAATGAATTTACACCCCTAGAACAGGAACTTATGGATAAGATGACACCTCAACACAAGGCTCTTATGCATAAATTGACAAAAAAAGAACGACAGTCTATGGCCCAGAATGTAAAGCCTGAGTATGTGGATTTAATTCAATCATGGATCGGCACGGATGAGGAAATCGAAAGAATGCTCTTCTGGGATAAGGGGGGCAAATATGATGACCCGGAATGGCAGGGCCTCAAACCAGTGGACAAACAGACAGCTCAACTATTTGAAAGGGCTGACGCACATCTAAGGGAGCTTAATAAAGAGGCTATAGAAATCCAACGGCGATCAGACCTGACGTTATACAGCCAATTCAACACTGCACTTCTTTTTACAGGAATGAGTGGCGCTGTTCGATGTAATGCAGAAGGAGAGGAGGATGGCAAAGGTGACTTTTTTAAAGGTGTTGAAATTCGGTGCATCGGAAGTGTTGAAGAAAACATAAACAGTATTACGATTTACCCTCTTGATTCGGACCGTTTTCAGGTCCATTTCGGGAGCAGGAAAAGTAACGAGCCTCAAGGTATTTGGGCATATACGGGAGATTCTCACAGCCTTCTACAACTGGCCCAGACAAGTGAAAAAGTCCTCCCCAAGCATGGCTTCGAGACTATGACCAAAAGTGCTAAAGACGAACCGCTTCAACTTGACCCCAAGGAGATCAGAAAATCGGCCATGGGTGAAGGAGACAAGCTTGATTTTGGTTATGAATTGAAGCTCTTTGCTTCACAGACTGTTTCAGGCATTGATAATGCCTTGACCACCGCGGATAACCTGTCTCATCGGTTTTACGAGAGGTTCGGACTAGAGACGGAATGTTACAAGATTGGTAAAAAATATGGCAACTTCTTCATTATGAGAGAAGAAAATTTTGATCAGTTTTTACCTGATACACCTGTTAAGGATAAAGGACTCATATTATTGACTGCCACCCTTGTTTGCAGAAGGTGCAGAAGGGAAATGGATGAGTTCAGGGACCTTGCAAAGAATTACCCTGATGTAAAATCGGCACTGGTAAACCTCAGCTCTCCACAGTTCAAGTTTTATGAGAAGGTGTTCGGTGATATGGGTGGAGGTGATGTGGACAATTTCAGAAAGACTGCTGCCGGGGTGACCCCTTTTGTTATTGTCTATTCAGCCGATGAGAACGGCGTGCTCAAATTCAGGGAATACCTTTCCACCGCTAAGGCTGATAAGACATTGTCCATTCGCGGGAATATGGAAAAAGTGGTCCAGTATTTTGAGTAGTTCTTCTTCATACCTTCTTTGTGGCTAAAAAACCCGCAGTTTTAAATGTTGTCAGGGGCATATGACGGTAAAAAATAGATTCATCCTACTTCTCATTCCATTGCTCGTTACCCTTTACGGGTTCGATTCTGAAGCATCCTGGACTATTGACTCTGTTTCCTTTCATGTATCAGCCCATGGCCAAACCGCCTGTCTCGATTGTCATGATGGGGTCGCGGACAGGGATCTCCATCCTGATCCAGCCAACGTCACCAAAAACCTCAGGAGTCTGTTCAATTATGAAACGTGCCTGGAATGCCATGATGACGTCATGGAATCCATGGATGAGTTAGAGCACGGGACCCAGGAGATTAAAGACCTCGAGGAATTTAAAGCCTGTCTTGAGTGTCACGACCCGCACCGTGAGATGGCATCTGACGTTGCTGAAGGCAAGTTCGATCCAGATCTTAGTCCCTTTAAACAGTGCGGGGTATGCCATGAAGAACAGAAGACGCTCCCATCCCTATCGAAGGAAGAGGAAGATTGCATGGCGTGTCATGGTCTGGTTGTCGAGGAAGGGGCCTTAGTAAAAGCGGAGTCCAAAACCATGTGTCTCCATTGCCATGCCGATGAAGGAACTAGGGCGCAGGACATAACAGGTCTTCAGGTACCACTTATTAATCCCGACCAGTTTGAAAAAAATCCCCATCCTGAAATGGACTGCCTTGAATGCCATATTGAAGGTGATCGGTTTGAGCATAATAAGCAGTCCATCAGTAACTGCCGGGCTTGCCACCCACCCCATGACGAAAAGGTTGCTCACGATGCCCATTTGTCCGTATCGTGTCAAGCCTGCCACGTTCAGGGAATGGTTCCTCTCAGGGACAACGGGACCGGCACGGTTATGGGAGAGATAAAATTCAAACCGGGACAACAATTGGATGTTCATAACATGAGCTGGTCTGGTGATAAACAGTGTCTTCGTTGTCATTATGCCGGGAATTCCGTTGGGGCCGCATCCGCGCTACTGCCACCTAAAGGTTTCCTGTGCATGCCCTGTCATGCAGGAACATTTTCCATGAAGGATATCCCTTCCAGGGTAGGTTTTTTTGTTTTTATTCTCGGGCTGCTGCTTACCATATCCACCTGGCTGACCGGCGGTTTACACGGAAAACCAAAAGCAGGATTATTTGAAAAACTCTTCGTCCTGTGTACTGCGACCTTGAGAATGATCTTTTCATTCAAAATTTTTACTGTTTTGAGCACGCTTTTCTTTGATGTGCTGCTTCAACGTCGTCTTTTTAATAGGTCTAAAACCAGATGGTTTATTCATGCCATGATATTTTATCCTTTCCTGTTCCGTTTTAGCTGGGGGCTTTTTTCTCTGATCGGCTCCTTGGCATATCCTGAAAGTAGCTGGATATGGCCTATGCTGGATAAAAATTACCCATTGACCGCTGCATTTTATGAGTTATCCGGTATATTCCTTCTTTTGGGAATTATTTTGGCCTTCATAAGGGGAAGGAACATCAAGACCGATTTAAACGGGGTTCCAAAACAAGATATCCCTGCACTTGGCATCCTTGCCGTCATCGTCATTATAGGCTTTATCCTAGAAGGGATCAGGATGGCCATGACCGGTTTTCCCGAGACAGGGATCTATGCGCCCTTGGGGCTCCTTATCGGCAAATTGTTTTCAGGATCTTCATTGGTTCTTGTAGATATTTATCAAACTTTCTGGTATGTCCATGCAGGTTTTAATGCTATATTCATTGCATACATCCCTTTCAGCCGATTAATGCATATTATTCAAGCCCCGATCGTTTTAGTGATGGGAGCAACGTCGGAGCATGAGAGGAGATAATAAAACAGAAACAAAGCTACATTATATAATCGAAGGAGGTGGCGCTATGGAAATTGAAGGTTACGACATGCCGGAGGAACTATATTATGAGGAGAATCATTTCTGGCTCAGGGAAGAAGGGGATCTTTTTGTAATGGGCCTGGATGATTTCGGGCAAAAAATGGCAGGAGATATCGTTTTTATTCAGCTTCCTCCGGAAGGGAAGCGGTTGAAGAAGGGAAAGTCATTTGCCAAGATGGAATCCGGGAAATGGCTTGGAAAGGTGTACGCCCCTGTTAATGGGGAGTTAATAGAGATCAACGAGGAGCTCGAAATCAATCCTACCTTAATCAATGAGGATTGTTATGGTGAAGGCTGGATGTATAAGATCAAGGTCGATGACAACGCAGAATTGCAGGATTTGGTTCAGGGGGCGGCTGCTTTGCAGGAGTGGATTCCTAAAGAGATAGAGAAATACGCCGAGCAACAACTAGGATAATATGGCAAATCAGGATTACAGTGTTAGGCAACTCATGGAGATGTCGGCATGCACCGGCTGCAGATATTGCACCGACGTTTGTCCCGCCGTTTCTGCATCGGAAGATGGTGAGCTGTCCGCCCAGTATCGAATGAAAGGCCTCAAAGGGATTTTACGCAGCAGAAATCCAATTCTAAAGAAGATCTTTCGAATCAAAGGACCTTCCGATCAGGAGAGGCAGAAGTTTGGTGATACGGTATTTAAATGTACCCTCTGCGGTAACTGCCAGGAGGTCTGCCCCGTGGGGATTCACCTCAAGGATCTTTGGATTTCACTACGGGCGGACCTGGTGAATTCCAAATCCTATCCCAAAAAGATAGAAATGATTCCAAGTAACCTGCAGAAAAGCCATAACGTGTTTGATGAGGACAATGAAGAAAGGGCGGAGTGGGTAGAAGATTTAAGAGATCCTCCGGAACATGGTTTTATCAAGGAACGGGCTGATGTCGTTTATTTTACAGGATGTGTGGCGTCCTACTTTCCAATGGCCCAGAAGATACCCATGGCATTTGCCAAGATCCTTGAAGGGAGCGGTGTGGACTTTACCCTGTTGGGTGAGGAGGAGTGGTGCTGTGGATTTCCTTTGCTTGGTGCTGGATACTCGGACCAGCTTCCGGATATCATCGAGCACAACATGGAGGCAGTCCGGCAAAAAGGAGCCGAAACCCTGGTTTTTGCATGTCCTTCCTGTTATCAAATGTGGAATGATCATTATCCCGAAGAATTCAATATGATGCACTCAACTGAGTTTCTCCTGGAACTGGTGAATAGGGGAGATCTAAATTTTAATGAACTCGATCTGACGGTGACTTATCATGATCCCTGCGACCTGGGCCGAGGAAGCGGCATCTATGATGACCCAAGGGAGCTAATTCGATCGATTCCCGGAATAAAATTTGTAGAGATGGAGCGAAACCGTGAAAATTGCATGTGCTGTGGAGGCGGAGGCAATTTGGAGATGGTCGATCCCAAGCTGGCTTCGGAGATCGCAAAACAAAAGATAGAACAGGTGACGGATACGGGAGCAGAGGCGGTTGTCACCGC
>JAQYVK010000269.1 GCA_030145585.1 Desulfatiglandales bacterium
CATCTACAGTCAGCACCTGGCTGACTGTAAGAAATTAAGCATCTACAGTCAGCACTTGGCTGACTGTAAGAAATTGAGCATCTACAGTCAGCACTTGGCTGACTGTAAGAAATTAAGCATCTACAGTCAGCACCTTTCGCACTTGAACCAGGGTTTGACTGGTCATGGCCGTGATTATGGGATCAAAGGCCTTCTCCGGCTCGACGCTGTACATGTTGTTTGTATTGGCGCCACCATCCCGCACCGGATACCCCGGAAGGCCAAGTTCATTGCATCCCTGCCACCAACCGTGGAGTGCCATAACCGTATCTGGTCTGATTCCCGGAATGACTTCCGCCTTCAACTTTATGAATCCATGGGGCGATTCGACGATCACCCAATCACCCTCTTTTATTCCCCGTGCCTCGGCCGTGTCAGGATGAATCTGTAATGTGGGGTATGGAAGAATTTCTCGAAGGAGAGGCACATTTCGAAGCCAGGATGCGTTATAAACCTTTGAGGTATGGAAATCTGAGAAAGTAAGAGGATACTTTTCAAGCAATTCGGGGGTGGCTGTGGGGCTTTCGGGGGGTTCTCGCCACTCCGGTAAGGGGTTGAACCCATGTTCCTCGAAGGTGGTATTGTAGATGGCCACCTTGCCCTGGGGAAGGTACGGTCCCTTCGAAATACGCATGCTTTGGGTGGAGAAAATCTTCTCGTACTTTTCATACACCATTGGTTTCATGGGATACTCGATCCCTGTTCGATGTGTCCTGAGCTCGTCAATGGTCATGCCCAAGGGTTCCAATTGATCGTTCATGCAATCCGTCATGTTGCCGTTCCAAAAGTCGGCCCCATACCCCATCTTGACCCCCAGGTCCAGGAAGAATTCATAGATGGACTTGTAGTCTCCAAGGGGGTCGATCACCTGGTTCCGGGCCATAATCCAGTTTTCGGTGAGCTCGAAGGGATGATCGGTCTCATAGGGGGTGGCCACGGGAACCACGACATCGGCATAATTCATCTCTGCCGTTTGCATCACATCCACCACCACGAAAAAATCCAGTTTTTTGAGCGCCTCGACCACCCTTTTGGGGCTGCGTGTGCTTACTGTGGGTTGTGTCCCCGGAGCGATGACGGCCCTGATCGGTGAAGGCTCCTCCGTGAGAATACTGTCGAAGATCCTGTAATAGGCGGACGTTGTCCCTTCCTTAAAGGGTTGGAAGGGCTTTGGGAATTCCGGTGCGACGAGTTTGTCGACCCACTCCTGCGTGTACCGCTCTCCGAGACTCAGGGCCTTGGGCTTCGGCATGGTGCTTCCCAGGGGCGAAATATTTCCGCCCTTTCTGTCCAGGTTTCCTGTTATGGCAATTAAAATAGCCACGGCGCGAATGGCATCACAGGCGGCCGGGGCATGTTCGAAACCGTTCCCCGCATCAATGGCCGCCGACTTTGCGGTTGCATACATTCGTGCGACCTCTTTGATCTGGCCTGACGGTAACCCGGTAATAGGTGCAGCCCACTCCGGAGGGTATTTCTGTATATGTGACTTTAGTTCTTCAAAACCGTGGCACCATTCGGCCACAAAGGCTGCGTCATAGAGATTCTCATTTATCACAACGTTCAGCATAGACAATGCAAGGGCAGCGTCTGTCCCCGGTCGGATGGGAACCCAAAGGTCCGCTATGGCGACATCCGGTTCCATGGTCGGCTTGATCGCTACGATTTTTGCCCCCCGCTCTCTGGCCGCAATAATGGACCGCGTGCCGCCCTTGCTGGACCCGGAGTATATGGGTTGTTTGCCCCAGATCAATATAAGATCGCTGTTAGCGTAATCCGCCTTTGGCGTGTTCATCCCGATCGTGTATGAAAAGGAAAAGCCGTTCTGCATGGAGCAAATGCCACTGTGTGCATAGTTCGGACTTCCGTGTGCCGCAAGGAACCTGAAAAGATATGCACTGTAGGACCGCCTGGCCGGGGATAGCATCGCAAGGGATTCAGGTCCGTATTGGTCTTTCTGGTCCATGAGTTTAGTTGCAATGATATCGATGGCCTCATCCCATCCGATCTTCTCAAATTTTCCCTCCCCCTTCTCCCCAATTCGTTTCATGGGAAACTTTAGACGCTGGGGAGAATAGACCCACTGGGCGGAAGCATGTGCCTTGGGACAATTCCTGCCCCTGTTCAAAGGTGATTCTTTCATCCCCTCTACCCTGACAAGCCGGCCATCTTTTACGTGGGCCCAAATGCCGCACCCGGTACTGGGCCCGCACATGGCGCAGAAGGTCGGGATAACTTCCTCACCTTTCCCCGAGGAGGGAACGTCTGTTATCTCTTCCTTGACTGAGTTCAGATCTCTATTCATCCTACCCTTCCTTTCATGACACCGAGTTGCGACAGAAGCTTGTTTTCTATCTCATTTTTCGTCCAGGTCATATCGTTCTTTTCTTTTCCTGTCCTGTAGATCTTGATGATCATTTCAACGTAGTTTCGGGCATTATTGTTACCGACAGAAACGGCTTCTTCAACTATTTTCCAGTCTCTCGTGTGAATGAACTTCGAGAAGGCCTCGATCAGTTCAGGAAACAGTTCTTTTCTCAACCCATCGATAAAAGCCACATATAGGCCCAAGGAAGTTTTGTTGCGTTCTCTAATGATGAATCGAAGGGTCCCGTTTTCTTTGGTGTCGGCAAGAAAATCTTTGACTGCCCGAACCAGGTGTTCTATGGGCGTGTGTGGAAAGGTACCAATAATCTCCCGCCAAATATCACGATCAAAAACGGTGTCCTCTATTTCACCCAGCTCATGGTAAATGTACGTCTCAATTTCGGCCTTAAATATTTTTTCTAAATTTTGATGTAACGCCTTGGTATCCTGCAAACTCAGCCCAAGGGCTTCCAGGGCAAAACTGAGTGCCTCCCGTCCGGATTTTTTTACATGAAATATCTGATCCCAAAGAAACAGTTTGGCCGACTCTTTTCGAACGAGAATACAATCATCTTGGGAAAGGGCCGGAACAGTAAACAGATCCCGCGCCAACTCGTGACCTAGGACGTAAACAGGATGCCCGTTTATTTCTTCCTTCTCTTCAAGAATAGCAAGAAAAAAGGTGGGTTTTAGACTGTGGACATAGCCGGCCCCATAGATCAACCCATGGGGTTCCAATAAGGCGTTGATGGCTTTGGTCTCGAAAGGATCATATTGCCGATCCAGGATCATGAGATTACGGAATTCTTCTTCTGCCAAATCCTCCCATTTTTCTTCCTTTTCCCCGATCCACTCCAAGATCTCTGAAGAATCCTTTTCGACCCAAGGGTCTAGTCCATTTTCCCATTTGTATAAATCGCGAAGACGTAAGGCCAGACCGCAGATAGAATATAATCCGGCATGGCGGGAATCAGAAATGGTGCAGTTCTCAAGTACTTGACCGGCTATTGCTTTTTGTGCAAGCACGTCCTTAACTTTTGATTCCTGTTCATATTCAATTGGTTCCCCCATGACGACCAAGGATAATCTTTAAGGATTCTTCAGTCAACCCTATTCATCATTCCCTGATCACCAGCAAGACATCAT
>JAQYVK010000270.1 GCA_030145585.1 Desulfatiglandales bacterium
GGCCGGGAAGGCAATGAGGGCTGTTGAGGTCCCCGGAGAAGCCACCCAGCCGGGTATCATCATTCCGGAAACAGCCCTTTTCTCCCCTGACGACAGCGGAAAGGACTTCGTCTGGGTGATCGATGCGCAATCCAAAAAGAAGACCCGGGCGCTGTGAGCCAGTCAATGGTCGATCGGAAACGGCAAGTGGCGGAGAGCACCGGTGCGGACATTCGTTCTCTTCAGGCAGACGTTGATTCAGCCGGAGACAGGTTGCGTTATACGTATCTTAAAGCCCCCTTTGACGGTATTGTGACGGCCACCTATGTGGAAAATTACCAGGTGTTGAAGAACAAGCAGCCTGTCCTCAGGTTGATCGATCATTCCCAAATAGAGATGATCGTAAGTATTCCTGAAAACCTCATTTCACAAGCTGATGTTCTCCAGGCTGTGGACAATCCTTTACGGGTACGCTTTGACCCCTTCCCTGACCGGGAGATCGAGGCCCAGATCAAAGAGATCGGTAAAGAGGCCTCCAAGACGACCCGGACCTATCCTGTGACACTCATCATGGACCAACCTGAGGACATCAAGGTCTTGCCTGGCATGGCGGGAAAAGCGACGAGGGCTGTTGAGGTCCCCGGAGAAGCCACCCAGCCGGGTATCATCATTCCGGAAACGGCCCTTTTCTCACCCGACGATAGTGGAAAAGACTTTGTCTGGGTGATCGATGCGCAATCCAAAAAGGCTGCCAAACGGGAGGTCAAGACCGACGAACTTCTGGATACCGGCATTTCGATCAAAGAGGGCCTGAAACCGGGAGAGTGGATTGCTACGGCGGGCGTGCACTCCCTCAAGGAGGGTCAACAGGTTCGAATTCTGTCTTCATCGACAGAGGAGGGTTCCAAATGAATCTTACTGCGCTTGCCATTGAAAAACGGACAGTGACCTATTTCGTCGTGTTTTTGTTTATTCTGGGCGGTATCGGTGCCTTCTTTAGTCTCGGCCAACTGGAGGACCCGGAATTCACGGTTAAGACAGCGGTCGTCACAACGATTTATCCCGGGGCAAGCCCGGAAGAAGTTGAATTGGAGGTCACTGACCGAATAGAGCTCGCCATTCAGGAGATGCCTCAAATAGACTACATCGAATCCTCTTCCCGCGCCGGTATGTCGTTGATCTCAGTGGAATTGAAGGCTGAGTACTGGTCAGATCGCTTACCTCAAGTCTGGGACGAGATGCGCCGCAAAATCCGAGATATTGAACATATGCTTCCCCCGGGAGCGGGCAGGCCTGAAATTTCCGACGATTTCGGGGACGTCTTCGGGTTTCAGCTGGCGATAGTGGGGGACGGGTTTTCCTACGCCGACCTGGAAGACTATGCAAAAGACATTAAAAAAGAGATCAGCCTGGTTGAAGATGTCGCCCGTGTTGACCTGTGGGGCGTTCAAGACAAGGTGATATACGTGAATGTCTCACAGTCACAACTCTCCCAACTGGGACTAACAGACGCCAGCGTCCGCGCAACTTTGGAGCAACAAAACATGGTGGTGGATGCGGGAGGGGTTGATCTAAAGCGCAAACGGTTTCGCATTGCACCGACAGGCGAGTTCGGTTCTCCCGAGGATATTGCCAATTTACACATACGCCCTTCCCTCGGGGACGAGATAAGTACCCTGACAGGTGCTGCAGACAAACCGGCTCAACCTGAGCGCACAGCCGAACTGATTCGAATCCGGGATATTGGCACTGTAAAACGAGGGTATAGTGACCCTCCGGGGACCCTGATGCGCTACAACCGGAAACCGGCCGTCGGGATTTCCATCACCACGTCATCAGGTGTCAATATTGTGAAAGTAGGTGAACGCATCGACAAAGCCCTCGAGAAAATCATTCCCCGGTTACCGGTTGGCATTGAAGTCCACCGTATTCATTGGCAGTCGGATATCGTGGACGAGGCCGTCAAGGGATTCCTGATCAATTTCGGAGAAGCCCTGGCTATCGTTCTGATTGTCCTGACCCTTGCCATGGGGTGGCGCATGGGAATTATTATCGGCTCGTCGCTGATTTTGACTATTTTAGGCAGTTTTATCCTGATGGCGATTTTCGGCATCGATTTGCAGCGTATGTCCCTGGGTGCGTTGGTGATCGCCTTGGGAATGATGGTGGACAACGCTATCGTGGTGGCGGACGGGATTGTCGTCCGCATGCAGCAGGGCATGGACCGAAAAAAGGCCGCCATCGAGGCCGCTTCTCAACCGTCCATGCCGCTTCTGGGCGCTACCGTTATTGCAGTTATGGCTTTTTTTCCTATTTTTGCATCCGTCGAGGGAGCCGGAGAATACTGCCGAACGCTGTTTACCGTGGTGGCCATCTCCTTATTGGTGAGCTGGCTCATAGCCATGACCGTCACTCCCTTGCAGTGTATGGACATGCTGCCTAAACCGAAAAATCAGAATGCCAATGAAGATCCATATGCCGGCGGACTTTACCGGGCATTTGGACGCATTCTGAAATGGGCGATTCGAGTCCGGTTTCTCACCATTGTAACCATGGCAGCGCTTTTGGTGGTGGCCCTCATCGGCTTCGGAAACGTCAAACAGATGTTTTTCCCGGACTCTTCTATGACCAAGTTCATGATTGACTATTGGGCGCCGGAGGGGACCCGAATCCAGACCGTGGAGGACGACCTCAATAAGGCTGAGAAAAAATTATTAGAGGATGAAAGGGTTCATAGTCTGGCCACTTTCATGGGAGCGGGACCACCCAGGTTCTACCTGCCTGTTGATCCGGAATCTCCCTATCAATCATATGCCCAGTTTATCGTAAACGTTCATGATTATCGTGACATATCGGATCTGATGGACGAACTAAACAGCTGGTTCAGTGAAAACTATCCACAGGCCCTGGTGCCCATTCGAAGATATGGTGTCGGCCCCAGCAACACCTGGAAGTTTGAATTGCGCATCAGCGGTCCCTCGATCGCCGACCCCGGGACGCTGACGTCTCTCGCCGGTCAGGTCGTCGACATTTTGGACAACAATCCCATGGCCGCCTACCCACGGACCAACTGGCGCCAGAGGGTCCAAAAAGTCGTTCCGGAATACAACCAAGAACGCGCCCGCTGGGCCGTGGTGACGAGGGAAGACATTGCAAGAACGACTAAACGAGCCTATGACGGTCTTCCAATCGGCCTGTACCGGGAAAATGAGGATCTCATTCCCATTGTGCTTCGACATGTGGATGAAGAACGGGAGTCTGTCAGCAACATGAAGGCACTACAAGTTCAGCCGGCGGCTTCAACCTATACCATTCCACTTTCACAGGTGACGGAGGGCATCAACACGGCTTGGGAAGATCCCTTGATCTGGAGACGGGATCGCCGCAGGACTATAACGGTCCAGGCCCATCCTATTTTCGGGGTGACACTCCCGTCACTCCGAACCAGCGTTCTCAAGGACGTAGAAGCCATTCAACTTCCACCAGGCTACACTATGGAATGGGGCGGTGAGCACGAAGACACCGTGGATTCCCAGGCATCACTGATACCGGGAACGATACCGACAGCCGCTATCGTTCTGTTTATTATTGTGGCCCTGTTTAATGCGATTCGACCGACGTTGGTCATTCTCTTGACCATTCCCTTTGCGGCGATTGGTATTACAGCCGGACTACTCGCGACAGGCACCCCCTTTGGATTCCTCGCTTTGCTGGGCGCGATGAGTCTCGCCGGCATGATGATCAAAAATTCAATCGTTCTGTTGGACCAGATCAATCTTGAAATCGAAGCAGGCAAGAACCGATATGAGGCCGTCATAGACTCTGCCATCTCCCGATTGCGTCCGGTTGTCTTGGCCGCTGCTACCACGGTGCTGGGCGTCATTCCTTTACTGCAGGACGTCTTCTGGGTAGGCATGGCCGTGACGATCATGGCTGGGCTAACCTTCGGCACAATACTCACGATGGTTATGGTGCCGACGCTCTATTGTACTTTATTCCGCCTCAAGGAGTCGAAATAGATACTGGTTGCTGGCCTCCGGCTCCACTTCCAGCCCGTAAGGCTTCCAGGCCAGAGGGTAGAGCCTACGCCTCGAAGAGATGCCGGTTGCTCGATCCTGGATACAGCCAAAATTGGAAACTATTCGGTATCCACACCTGGCACGACATATTATGGATTTTGTTACAATCGGGATTTTCCCCTAAATAATAAAATGTTTAGCCGATATGTAATAAATCAGGTATAGACCAGGGATTACCATGATCTTTATATCTCAATTTCACGCGTAAGCATAAAAAACCCTTGTGATCATGTTTATCCTGTAATTCCCGTCTAATTTAAAGATTTATAGGATAATTAAAGAAGGAACTGAATATGAGAGTATGGGCAACCAAGACGCTGATTGCACTAACGGTACTTACTTTCAATATTTTGGGGCCACCCGTGGCCGAAGCCGAAAATGCGGCCGAAGTGGGGGCGGTATCTATAGCCTTGACCGAAGTAGAAAAAGGCTGGTTGTCTGGACATAAAAACCCTCGTCTGGGGGTTGACCCGGCATGGCCACCCTTCGAATTTTTCAATGAGACCAAACTCTATTCGGGGATTGCGTCGGATTATGTCCGCTGGTTAAACAAACGGTTGAATATTAATATGGAGCCCGTCCCGAAACTTACCTGGACCGAAGTGATGGAGAAAGCCAGGGCAGGCGAGATCGATATCTTACCCTGTGTCGTCCAGACATCTGATCGCTCGGAATTTCTTCTGTTTACCAGGCCTTATCTAAGTTTTCCGACGGTCGTCCTGACGCGGGATGATGCCCCGTTTGTAAACGGTGTGCAGGATTTTAAGAGCGGCAGGGTCGCCCTCATCAAAGGCTACGCAACCGTGGATCTACTCAAACGGGATTATCCGGACCGGGATTTCTATCTTGCAGACGGTATTGAAGAGGCGCTCCGGGCCGTTTCAAAGGGGAAGGTAGATGCCTTTGTGGGCAATCTTGCCTCCATCACATACACGACCCAAAGACTGGGATTGACCAATCTCAAGGTCGCGGCGACGACACCATACAAGTACGAACTGGGCTTTGCCGTGCGCAAAGATTGGCCGGAGCTGGTCAATATCCTGAATAAAACCCTGGATTCCATACCCGACACTGAAAGGACGGAAATTCATGGCCGCTGGATCAATGTCCGTTTTGAGCGAAGAACCAATTGGACCCTTATTTTCCAGATAGTAGGTGCAATTGTTTTGTTCGGTATCGCTTTCTTTATTCTTATTCTCAAATCGAACAGAACCTTAAGTAGAGAAGTTTCCGAACGTAAAAGGACTGAACAAGAACTGATACAAAGCAGAGCGGCTGCACGGGCATTGCTTGATGCAACTCAAGAGTCACTTCTGCTGTTAGATAACAAGGGGATTGTCTTGGCGGCAAACGAGACAGCGGCGAACAGGCTTCAAATGACCCCTGGACAATTAAAGGGAACTTACCTTTTCGATCAGTTGGCGTCAGAAACTCAAGAGGCCCGGAAGGCCAGGTTTGATGAAGTTTTGCACAGCGGTAGCCCAATAGAATTTGAAGATACGAACAAGACGCGAATTTATAGCAACAATTACATGCCAATTCAAACGAAGACCGGCGAAGTCAGTGGGGTGGCAATATTTGCCGTTGAAATCACTGAACGCAAGCGCGGAGAAGAAAAGCTTCACGAAAACATTGCTGAGTTAGAGCAATTTAGCAAATTGGCTGTGGGACGGGAGGATCGAATGATCGAACTTAAAAAAGAAATTAACGAAATGCTTCGCGGGTTGGACCAGCCGGAAAAGTATAAGATCGTGGCTTAATTGAGCTTTCTTGGAATGTGACAGTTGAGAAATATAGTTATTAAAAATAACCAGGTTGATATGTGTTTCGTCAACATCTAGCATGGAGGCGTAAGATGAAAAAAAAGAAAAAAAATGCCAAAGGCTCTGGAATCACACGTCGTCAAATGCTCAAGGGCTCTGTGGGCATGGGGATCGCAGCGGGAAGCGGCCTTCTCGGATTCCCTCACGTCTATGCGAAAAATGAAATTGTGCTCCGATATGTTGCCAGTGGTGTCAACGCGTATCAGGAGATAGCCGATAAGGCCAAACAAGACCTCGGTATTACGTTAAAATTGGAGAGAGCCGAAACAATTCAGGCAAACATGCTCAGGGCCATTACCCGTCCTAAAACGCTGGATGTGCTCGACCTTGATTATGGACATGTCCGGTCACTGAGTCGGATGGGCATGCTGAAGGTTATCGAGTCTAAAAGATTAAAATATTTCGATGAGCTTTCGTCGATTTTCACGACCGGCGCCCTTGCTGGTCGAAAGTTGTCCACACATGGCGGCGCGCCATTTCTCATTACATTTTTGGAGTCATCGAAAGGCTCCAAGTTCACAGATAAACCCACTGAATGGATGGCGTTGGTCCCTACAGTTTTCAACGCCGATACGTTGGGAATCAGACCTGATTTGATCAAACGGCCAATCAGAAATTGGCATGAGCTTCTCAATCCCGAGTTTAAGGGCCGGACTGCTATCATAAACATTCCCAGTATCGGCATCCTGGACGCCGCTCTGGCGATCGAATCTATGGGTAAATTCACCTATAAGGATAAGGGTAATATGTCCAAGGCCGAAATTGACAAAACCATCAGGATCCTTATAGAAGCCAAAAAGCGAGGCCAGTTTGCGGCGCTTTGGAACGATTTCATGGAAAGCGTAGACTTGATGGCCTCAGGAAAGGTCGTCCTACAATCCATGTGGTCGCCGGCCGTCACCAAAGTTCGTCAGATGGGTATTCCCTGCTACTATCAACCTTTAGACGAAGGCTACCGGGGATGGTGCTACGGCATCGGTATGAGCCGTGCGCTGACCGGGAAAAAACTTGACGCGGCTTATGAATTCATAAACTGGTATCAGTCGGGTTGGGTTGGGGCTTTTATGAACCGCCAAGGTTACTACTCCTCTGTGCCGCATACGGCAAAAGAATTCATGAAACCCTATGAATGGGATTACTGGATAGAAGGTAAACCGGCGGCAGAGCATATTAAATCACCGGAAGGGGAAGTTATCGAAAAGAAAGGCACTGTTCGCGATGGGGGTTCGTTCGACGAGCGCATGAGTCGAATCGCCTGCTGGAACTCTTTAATGGACGAAAGCCGCTATCTATTGAGTCAATGGCAAACATTTATAGACGCCTGACATTAATTGGAGAATTATCTCATGAAATTTTTTGCGACCATTAGGGGGAAGCTTGCGATTACCATCGCCCTGATCGTTGGTCTAACCATAGGCGTAAGTTGTGTCGCCATCTACATCTTCCATAATTTCGGGGTTGCCACTGATACGTTCATATCCCAGCATCTACCTGCAGTACGACAGGCCAATGATCTTGCAGTGACCTCCATGGGAATCGCCGCTGCCGCACCCGGGCTTGCTGTGTCTCCAAGTCCGGATGTTCTTATAGGGCGATTCAGAAGGATAACGTTGCTCCTGGGGCGAACAAAGGGGCTTATTTCTGCCATTGGGACCTCGCGACAGCCTGAGATCTCTGAGAAAATAGTTTTATCCTTCAACAAGCTGGAAAAGCTTCTCACCGCTATCCATTCAACCCGTTTACAAATTTTTTACCTGCGAAAACAGATAGACAAACAGTTGGAAAATTCAACTGAAATATCCAATAAGTTAAAAGCCACGCTACAACCTATCCGCGATAACGCCGGTTTTAAGCTGTCCCTTACCTTGATGGAGCTTGTCAATGTTGAGAAAGATGCCGCCGCCGACTGGCAAGAACAGGCGTTCAATATCGATCTACCGAATTTCCAGAACAGTTTAGAGATGGGCACCATGGCTGAACGCGCCACCTCTTTGCTTCATCAGGCCGCAAATGCCAAGGATATGATTAAGCTTGCCAAACTCAAATCGGAGTTCGAAGGGGCGTTCGACGACTTGAAGCTGAATATCAATAACTTTGGCAGCGAGGGCACCGTCAGGTCATTGTCTAAAGTTATCGGCCGATTAGAGAGCATCGGGTCTGGTGAGAATAGTCTTTTTGAACTGCGAAAAAGACAATTAGGAATGGATCTGTTAATGGTAATCCAATTGGCAGAAGCAGACGGTTTGACTACGGATCTGACACAATATTCTTCGAGCTTGGCCAGGGAAATTATGAGTTCGGCCTCCAAGAAAGCCCTGAGCGTCAAAACGGCCCAGGAAACCGGAACATCTATCATCATTGCCCTTGCAGTGGCCAGTATTTTGTTAGCGGGCTTGATAGCCGGATTGATTGTCTCACGAGGGATAGTAGGTCGGTTGAATTCTTTGCGGGATAACATGATCGAAGGCCAAGAGGGAAATTTTGATATTGAAATAGACACGAGCGGCAAAGACGAAATTGCAGAAATGGCTAGTGCTCTTCAATACTTCGTCAAAACAATAGACGCAGAAATGACAGAACGCAAAGTGGCCGAGAAGTCCCTCCAAGAGCGTTTTGATGAATTGGCAGGTACGCGCCGGGCCATGTTGAATATGATGGAAGATCTCTCAGAGGCAAGAACCAAAGCCGATGAGGCCAACAAAACCAAAGGCGATTTTCTGGCCAACATGAGCCATGAAATCCGCACACCCATGAACGCCGTCATCGGCATGTCTCACCTTGCCTTGAAAACCGAATTAACGCCCAAGCAGCGTGACTACTTGAATAAAATTGACAGGGGGGCCAAATCACTCCTGGGTATCATCAATGATATTCTCGATTTCTCCAAGATCGAGGCAGGCAAGCTTGACATGGAGGCTGTGGAGTTCAACCTCGAAGATGTGCTGGACAACCTGACAAATGTCATTACCGTAAAGGCCCAAGAAAAAGAGGGTCTCGAGGTTCTCTTCAAGATGGCTGCGGATGTGCCCCGTTTTTTGGTCGGCGATGCCTTACGGTTGGGTCAGATCTTGATCAATTTGGCCAACAACGCGGTTAAGTTCACCGAGTCGGGGGAAATCGTCATCTCCTCCGAACTGGTTGAGCCTATTGAAGACAATGTGAAGCTGAAATTTTCAGTAAGCGATACAGGCATCGGCCTTACCCAAGAGCAGATCGCAAGACTCTTTGAGGCTTTCACGCAAGCCGACACCTCCACGACACGAAAATTCGGCGGCACCGGACTTGGCCTCACCATATGCAAACGCCTCGTGAATTTGATGGACGGAGACATCTGGGTGGAATCCGAGCCCGGAAAGGGTAGCATATTCCGCTTTACGGCCACTTTTGGTCTTGGGAAAGAAAAGGTCAAAAAGCGTTTCATGCTCTCTCCAGATCTGCAAGGCATGAAGGTCTTGGTCGTGGACGATAATGCCACGTCTAGGGATATCCTGCAGGATATTCTGGAATCGTTCTCCTTCGAGGTCACACTGGTCGCTTCGGGAGAAGAGGGTCTGGAAGACTTGGAGAAAGCTCCGGAGGATCATCCTTTCGAGCTGGTCATCATGGACTGGAAGCTGCCGGGGATAGATGGGATCGAGGCATCCCAACGCATTAAGAAAAATCCCGGTCTTAGCAAAATTCCTGCGATCGTCCTGGTGACGGCCTATGGCCGGGAAGACGTTATGAAGGCTGCTGAACAGGCGGGGCTAGACGGCTTTCTGATTAAGCCGGTAAATTCATCAGTCCTTTTTGATACCATCATGCAGGCTTTGGGCGAGGAGATATCCAAGCCAACGCCCATCGAGACGGAAAAAGATAAAATAGACGCGATACTGAACAGTCTACAAGGCTTCCGGGTCCTGCTGGTCGAAGACAATGAGATAAACCGGCAAGTCGCCAAGGAGGTCCTTGAGGGGGCGGGGCTGAAAGTCACCATGGCCTTTGACGGCCGGGAGGCGGTCAATGCCGTCAAATCGGATGAATTTGATGTGGTGTTAATGGACGTTCAGATGCCGGTCATGGATGGTTATGAAGCCACC
Source organism: Desulfatiglandales bacterium (assembly GCA_030145585.1). Taxonomy (GTDB): domain Bacteria; phylum Desulfobacterota; class DSM-4660; order Desulfatiglandales; family HGW-15; genus JAQYVK01. Next base: position 9,961 of record JAQYVK010000270.1, read on the forward strand.
GGCACCCTCCGTCGTGATCCACTGTTTAAGGATTTACCCATTATCGCCATGACCGCCCATGCGATGGCGGGGGACCGAGAAAAATCCTTGGATGCCGGCATGAATGACCATGTCTCAAAACCCATAGACCCTGAGATTCTTTACCGGACCTTAGCAAAATGGTTGCCACAAGCTGGAGCGGAAGATCCCGAAAGAAAGAGGGTGGATATTGAAAGCAGGGCCGATGCAGGTATCGAGGGAGCCACCCAGCCTTTGCCTGAACTGGATGGCATTAATGTTGAGGAGGGATTGAAGAGGCTCTTGGGCAATGTAGCCACTTACCGTCGAATTCTTTTGCAATTCTCAAAAGATTTTCAGAATGCCACCGATACCATGGAAACCCTTGTCTCTGAAGAAAAATATGATGAAGTAAGGTTGCTTGCACACTCCATAAAAGGGGCGGGGGGTAATATTGGAGCGGAAAGGCTGCAAATGGCCGCGGCGGCTATTGAGGATCTGTTCAAAGAAGATGGGACAGTGCTCCCGAAAGGCGAGTATGACGAGTTCTCGAGGGAACTGAACAGGGTGTTGACAGGGCTGTCAACTCTTGGTGATGACGAGGCCCCTATTAAAGGAACGAAACATGAACCGGATCAGCTCGCACCCGATATTGCAAAAGAGATAGCAGAACGGTTGAGAAACGCCGTGGAGCTTGGTGATGTGTCGGGTTTGGGCGAAATCGCATCGGAGCTCATTGCTCGAAATGATGCGACATCCTACTACGGTGAGAAAATTAAAATGCTGGCAGAGTCATTTGACTTTGATGGTGCATCGGAACTTGCTAAAAGTTTGGACGAAACCGCCGGCGATTAAATGGAGGAAGCTATGAATGAGGACCCTATAATGGCAGGAAGTATCAAAGAGCAACCTGAGCAAATCCTGCTTGTGGACGACAACCAAACAAACCTTCAGGTCTTGTACGAGACCTTGGATTCGGGCCCCAATAAGGGTAAATATCGACTGCTTGTTGCGAAAAATGGGGAAGGTGCACTGACCATCGCTAATAAAGCCAAACCTTCTCTTATCTTGCTGGACATCATGATGCCTGGAATCGATGGTTATGAAGTGTGCCAACGTTTAAAAAAGGATCCGGAGACCCAGGAGATACCGATTATCTTCCTTTCCGCCCTTGACGATACGGAAAATAAAGTGAAAGGACTTAGCCTGGGCGCCGTAGATTATATATCTAAGCCGTTTCAATCCGAAGAAGTGCTTGCAAGGGTTAATACCCATCTGACGATTAACAGTCTGAAAAGGACTTTGGCTGGAAAGAATAAAGAGCTCAAAGAGTTTAACAACGTTTTAGAACAGCGTGTTAAAGAACGAACAGCGGAGCTGGTTGAACTGAACACCGCCTACGAGTGCTTTGTCCCTCGGGAGTTTCTGAGTCTGTTGGATAAGGAGAGCATTCTCGAAGTAAAAAGAGGCGACCAAATAATGAAAGAAATGACCGTCATGTTTGCGGACGTGCGTGGGTGGACGACGCTTTCAGAAAACATGACCCCTCAGGAGAATTTCCAATTTATCAACGCCTATCTCAAGAGGGTCAGCCCCGTGATCAAGGAGCATAATGGGTTCATAGACCAATACTACGGGGATGGTGTGATGGCGCTGTTCACTGGTTCTCCGGACGATGCCGTACAGGCAGCCATTGCCATGCACGAAGCTGTTGGTGAATATAACAAGGAACGCGAAAAAGAGGGTTTTCAACCCATCAGCATTGGAGTGGGGCTCCACATCGGTGACTTGATGCTCGGCATCATAGGAAGCGAAGAGCGTCTGCAAGGTGCTGTGGTGGCAGACGCGGTAAATTTGACTGCGAGACTGGAAGGGCTAACCCGAATCTATGGATCTACCATTACACTCAGTGAGACGACGCTGTCGAAATTGGAAAATCAGGAAAAATACAAGTACCGTTTTGTTGATAGGGTTATGGTCAAAGGGAAAAAGAAATCTGTCTCCGTTTACGAGGTCTTTAATGGAGACCCTGGGCCAGTGGTCGAATTCAAGGAACAGACGAAGAGCAGTTTCGAAGAAGGCCTTCGTCTCTATTATGAGAAAAGTTTCTCCGAAGCCAGCGTTCAATTCAATCAAGTCCTGCAAAAGAATCCGGGAGATAAAGCCGCACGTATTTATTTGGAACGCTCTGCCCACTACATGGTGAAAGGTGTTCCAGAAGATTGGACCGGCGTAGAGGGCTTGACACAAAAGTAATTTCCATAACCGACCCAGACTTTCCCACTCGCAACACCTGTGATATTTCCCAATTTACCTTTTTAATAAATCCCCCTTTCCCCCTTTTTCAAAGGGGGAACTTATGAAGGCCTGAAGGTGTATCAGCATGCCTATGGCCTCAACGAGCGATGCTTGAGTGTAAACTTTCCCCTCTTTTTTAAAAGGGGGGCCAGGGGGGATTTTATACTGTCGCATACGCCTTCCAATCGGAACCTATTTATTAAAACAGCTATAAATCGTTAAATAACGGGAACAACAAGAGGATAGGGTGGGCTTGACTTAATTTAGTAAAATCTTAGTTTATCAAGAGGTCTGATTCAGAAGAAAATTCTCTATTTTAAGTGAGGAGAAGTACGATGGGTGAGAATATCAATTTCGAACGCGCAGACGGAAAGACGATTTCAGGTTATTATGCCGTTCCTGATGCAGGAGACGATGCTCCGGGCATTGTGGTCCTTCAGGAGTGGTGGGGACTCAATGATCAAATCAAGGGCGTGGCCGACCGGTTTGCCAAAGAGGGTTACAGGGCACTGGTCCCTGACCTTTACAGGGGCAAGGTTGCTTTGGACGTCGCCGAGGCGGAGCATCTCATGACCCGGTTGGACTTCGGAGACGCTGCGACGCAGGACATCAGTGGGGCCCTGCGGCACCTCAAAACAGGTAACACCAAGGTGGGTGTCATCGGTTTCTGTATGGGCGGTATCTTGTCTATCCTTGCAGCGGCCCGCACGGATGATGCGGATGTAGCCATCCCTTGGTATGGCCTGCCTCCGGAGGGATCCATGGAACCGGGGGATATTAAAATCCCCTTACAGGGCCATTACGCCCTAAAAGACGAACATTTCACGCCGGCTCAGGTTGATGCGCTTGAGGCAAAGCTGAAGGAAACGGGTGTGAACTACGAGTTTTACAGATACGAGGCGGACCATGGTTTTGGCAATGAAACCAGCGAGAGATATAACCCGGAGGCCACGAAACTCGCCTGGCAGAGAAGCCTCGATTTCCTGGCGAAACACATCCGCTAGATGGGGGTTTTTGAAAATTGACACGTCACAGGCGTGGCTTGATGCTGACCCTGAAAGGGTCAAATAGAATGTATTATATATCTCTCACTGAGCTCGCTGGGTGCTCTCAAACGATCCCGGGTTTCACTTCATTCCCACATCCAGATGACCCATCATAACCAGATCATCTCACCCGCGACAAGGTTCTGTCTCCGGGAAGTTATTTTGACGGCAGACGTTGCGGCGTGTAATAAAGAATCATGACCCCATGATTCGAAAAATTCTGAGATCTAAAACACAAAATCAAGGCCTGCCCCCCTCATTCCGGACAACTGGAAAAAACCCTATACGTTGGGAGGAGCATCGCATACAATTGCATGACAACCTCTAACCATGACATGAAAAAGCTCATTTCCTGTACCTCTTCTAAATGCAATTGAAAGGTGGGAGGACGAAATGG
>JAQYVK010000271.1 GCA_030145585.1 Desulfatiglandales bacterium
CATCGTGGATTGCTTTTTTGTCATTCCGGGCTTGACCCGGAATCCAGTGCTGTTTCAATGCATTACGCTTCTGGATGCCGGATCAAGTCCGGCATGACAGGCGGTTTTTAGGCACTTTTTTGAATTACGACACAGCCTCTCTGCGGCGGGGTAGTTCATTTGTTTATATACTAGTCCTTCTCGATTTTGTTTACGCTCCATTAGGGTTATAGATATTCGAACCAAACACGCTCAATATCAGCAAAATTGGATCTGACAAAATCTCTGCCGGAGATCAGTTCGCCATGCCCGGGAAGCAGGTGCTCAACCTCGAGGCGGGATAACGTCCGGATACTCTCTTTCAAAGCCTGCCCGTCGCCGCCGGGCAGATCTGTTCTCCCCACACCCTGGTTAAAGACCACGTCACCGGTAAAAAGGGCTTTTCGTATCGGCCAGTATAGACAAAAGGAACCGGGTGAATGGCCGGGCGTATGGATAATTTGAAAACGAACATCACCGATTATTAAATCCCCCGCTTGTAAAAGGAAATCCGGTTCGAACTCGCTCAGTCCCATGGAGTCCGTATAATGAGGGGCCTCTTTTTTTACAAATTCCAATTCTATTTCGTGCATTGCGATCAAGGTGGAAGACCCCTTGAATGATTTCACACCCTCCATGTGATCCGGGTGTCCATGGGTAATAATAACGATGTCGATGTCCTCAAAGGAGAGAGACAAAGTTTCAAGATTGGCTCTCACATGTTCCAAGAGATGATGGTGTCCTGGATCAATGAGGATTTTCTTTGTCCCGTCGATGAAATAGGCGTTACAGTTATTTGACGCGGGGTCGTTCCATGGAAAAATATGAATATCTTCAAATACTAACATATATCTTTTAAACCTTTCTCGAGATCTACCCCCATCTGATCACTTGTGGCAGTATCAAGGACATCTTTAAGACTTGTCTCCTTAAAGATATCCATCATGGCATTGTAGGCCTTTCCCCAAACAGGGCGTATCAGACATGTTTCGATATGTTCACATGGCTCATTGTTGCCTACACAATCTACGATGGTTAAGTGGGATTCTAACTGCATAAGGATCTGCCACAGAACGATTTTATCAGGGGATTTGGAAAGCTTGTGACCCCCTTTAGGACCTCTTACGCTTGAGATCAACTTGGCCTTTTTCAAAGGGATGATAATTTGTTCAAGATACTTGACGGAGATCCCTTGGCTTTTTGATATTTCGGTAATGTTGATCGGCCCCTTTCCGTAGTTTTTTGCAAGTTCAAGCATGAGTCGCGTTCCGTAACGTCCTCTCGTGGATAGCTTCATGGCTGTCTCAATCTCCTCTTTTTAGGGGAATTTTTGTCAAGTGCTTGGTTCCCCATAAACCAAATTGTTGTTCGTCATTCCTGCGAAAGCAGGAAACATTCTATGTTTTTCAAGTAAACGAAAAGGGAAATGAACTTTCCCCATTAATAAGACCTAAAACTAAGAATTTATTTAAATATTTATGCTATCTAGGGTATATTGAGAAAGTCAAGTGTTTTTGGCCTTTTCAGGGGCCAGGATTAGTTAGCTGGACAGGTTTATAAAGAAATGGAGATGTAACATCTACCGGGGAACAGGTGAGCCTATGGAAAAACTAACCCCAAGCGAAAAAATCTGTAAAGGGATAGATGTTCCAACCGACAATGAAGTCGAGGCTTTGAGTGCCATGAAAGCCCTAAAGATCCGGGTAAGAGAAATAAAAAAAAAGATATCAGACATTTCTTTGACCAACAAGAAGGGGAAAAACGAGTCTTTATTGGCATTAGAGAAGGATCTGATGCGCATTAAAGAGGAATGGGACCGTTGGGATAAAAAAAGAAGCAAGGCAGCGAGGGAGCGGATGGTTCTGTTGGGACATGAAGAAAAGGAGTAAATATCTGATTGGTATTGACATATCCTCTTCCCTATTTTAATGAATAAAAAACTTTCACTCAAGGGGGCTTATAAAATGTGTCGAAAGCGAATGATAATTCTATGCTCTGTATTAATCACAGTTTCATTGGTAATTTTTACGGGATCTGCAGACGCTCAGGAAAAGCAAAAGATATACACTATAAAAAACGCCATCGCAGAAGCGATAACCAATAGCTATAGCCTAAAGGCGAGAAAGGAGCAGCTCAATCAGGCAACCAATATTAAAAACCAAGCCAGATCGGATTTGCTGCCCAAGTTTCGTCTCAATTACGGCTATACCAGACTGGATGAGTCCAGAACACTCCGGACGCCTGTTTCCCAAGTCGATATAAGTACCCAAAATAACTTCCGATTGACTGGGAATTTAACCCAGCCCCTCTTTACAGGATTCGGGTTGATTAGCACATACAAACTCGCCAAGCTGGGCATCGACCAATCAGAGATGAAAATTGAACTCGAAAAACTGGACCTCGCCTTGCGAGTGAAAACGAGCTATTACAATATCCTGCTTGCGGATGCGGCTATCGATGTCGCCACAAAATCGGTGGAATCTTTGGAGTCTGCCGCTAACGTGTCCCGGAACTTTCATAAAGTGGGCTTGGTTCCGATAAATGATGTTTTGCAGTCCGAGGTGGATTTGGCCAACAGCGTACAGGGACGGACAAAGGTGAAGAATGATGCCCGTTTGGCCCGGGCTGTTTTTAATACAGTTCTGGTCAGAGGGATTAATGAACCGGTCGAATTAGAAAAGATTTCTGACTTTGATCCTCAAATAGGGGATTTTGAGGACTTTCGGGAATTAGCCCTAAGCAATCGTCCCGAAATAAAGCTCATCGACATCAATCTGCTTCAGGCCGATCAGCAGATCAATTTGGCTAAAAGTAAATATTGGCCAGAAGTCGCCTTTACTTACAATTACATTAAAGAGGGAGATACCCTAGCGGTCGATGGCAGCCCCTTTCACGACCGCGCGGCATGGGAGGCACTCGTCAGTGCACAATGGACCTTTTTTGAATGGGGAAAAACCATTAATTCCCAGAGGGAAAAGGAGAGTTTTAAAAGGGAGCTGATGGAGGCAAAAAATACCCTTACACAAAACATAACCCTCGAAGTAAAGCAGGCGGTCCTGGATTTGGCAACGGCAGCAGAGAACATCCCATCCACACAAAAAGCGGTCGAGCAGGGCGAAGAGAACTTGAGGGTCAACGAGGAGCGTTACAAGGCACAGGTGAGTACGATTCTGGATTTGCTGACTGCGCAAGCCCTCCTGGTCCAGGCCCGTGTGAATTATATTTCCTCCCTATATACCCACGCCCTTGCAAAAGCGGCATTGGATCGCGCAATCGGAGTCTATTAATTTCAAATCCCTAGGGAACAAAAATTCCAAGTCTGCGCTATAGGACTGGTTATCCGGTGACGTACTATAGCGGACCCAGATCGGATGAGCTCTAAATGATTCAAATTTTCCATGTGGCCAAAAAATTCGGGACGAAAGCAGCCTTGGAGGATATCAACTTGAAATTCCAAAAAGGGGAGTTTGTTTTCATTACCGGTCCAAGCGGTGCAGGAAAAACGACCCTGTTAAGGCTTATCTTTGGTGCTGAAAGACCGACCGAAGGACAAATTTTAATAAACGGTATCAATCTAAATCGTATAAACAGGTCGAGACTTGATCCGCTACGCAGGAAAATTGGTTTTATCTTTCAGGACTTTAAATTATTGCCCCGTAAAACAGTTTCCCAAAACGTGGCCCTTGCTTTGGAGGTGGCTGGAGAACGTCCCTCCATTATTAGAAAAAAAACCCGTCAAGTGCTCAGGGCGGTTGGTTTGGCAAAAAAGGAGCAGGCATACCCCCTTCAGCTTTCTGGTGGAGAGCAGCAAAGGGTGGCCATAGCACGCGCAATCATAAATGACCCATTGATCCTGCTTGCCGACGAGCCTACAGGAAACCTTGATCCGGACATTACCAGGGAAATTTTACTCCTTTTCAGAACCATTAATTTGAAAGGGACAACAGTGGTCATTGCCACCCACAGCAAGGAACTCTTAAAAAATACGGATCAGAGAATAATCCTTCTAAAGGGAGGAAAAATCGTATCTTAAAGCAGGGACGATGAATATAAGGATCTGGATATATTATTTTAAGCACGCAGTCTCGAATATTTTGAGCAACCAATGGATCCATTTGATCAGCATTGGGACCATATCTATATCATTGCTCCTCTTTGGGGCATTCACCCTCTTTTTCGTCAATGTTAACACCTGGATGGTCGAGTGGGGACAATCCCTGTCCATGTCTGTCTATCTTGATGATGGCATCCAGCGAGATGTTAAAGATGAAATCGAATCCATAATAAAAGGCCTTCCAGGCGCTGAGATCACAGGTTATATATCAAAAGAAAAGGCTGAGGCGGATTTAATTGCTGCGTTGGGTGCACAGGCGGGACTGTTGGATGGGATCACCTCCAACCCACTGCCAGCCTCTTTTGAGATTACCTTCAAAGATCGAAAAGAGCACCAAGTAGATGCTAAAAGAATAAAAGTTTTTTTAGATCAATTGGAAGGCGTGGATGAGGTACAATATAGCGAACAATGGCTGGAACGATTTGAAGATCTTATTTATCTACTCAAACTGGGGGGTCTCATCGTGGGGGGACTCTTTAGTGTGGCGGTTCTGTTCATTATCACAAATACGATTAAATTGACGATTTATTCCCGGCGAGATGAAATAGAGATTTTCAAGCTTGTGGGTGCTACCGACTGGTTTGTTAAAATGCCCTTTTTAATAGAAGGGGCCATTCAGGGAATTTTGAGCGGGTTCATCGCATTACTCATTCTTTTTTTGGCGTATTCCCTGTTTTCGTTGAAAACGGTTCACATATTTGGTCTCCCCGTCATGGACATTGTTTTTTTACCCTACGGATATATACTCCTTATATTTATTTTCAGTCTTTTATTAGGTTTAACAGGGAGTTTTATTGCGGTCGGCCGTTTTTTTAGATTACTTGGGTAGAGCCTATCCGGAAATGCATTTCCTCCGTCTGCGGGAACAAAGACATTTGAATAAGAAAGGAAGACTCTAGGGTGAAATTATCTTTTGTCACTCGGATTTTCATCTCTACGACCATGACATCATTCTTGTTCTTCGTAGTGTTTCCCTATAGCAGTTTTGCATCGGAAAAAGAGACCAAGAAGAAACAAATCAAGAAGATTGAGACAGATCTTTCAAGGGAAAAAGAGAAGTTTCTGAAATTCGGCATTAAAGAAAAAAATCTCCTCGGCCAGTTATCCATTCTCGAGAAAAGGATTGAAGAAAAAAAAGGCTTGCTAGAATCCTTAAAGAGAAAAATCAGTCTAAGTAAAAGAGACCTCACCAATCAACAGGAAAAATTAAACCAATCGGAGCTTGCTTTGAGAACGATTGAAGACCGTTTGAACAAACGGTTGGTCGCCTTTTACAAATACGCGAAAAGAGGGTATGTGCAGCTTTTGGCCACATCAACGGGTCTCGTGGATTTTAGAAAAAGGATAAAATATTTAAAAGTAATCATGGATGAGGATCTCCGATTGTTCAAACAAATGGTTGCGATTCAACTGAGCAATAAAAAGGAGATGGTTCGAATTTCTGAAAAGATAGCGGCAATAGACCAAATGGAGCAGGCTGAGCGTGAGCGTCTGGGTTCTATTCAAACGGATCTCGATACAAAAGTGATTTTCCTGATGAAGATTCATCAGGAAAAAGAGTTTTATGCGACAGTGGTAGAGGAATTGCAACTTGCCGCAAAGGATCTAAAAAAGACGCTCTTGAACCTTGACAAAAAATCGGAAAGGAGCAAAAAGCTCCCTACCGATTTCGCGAAATTCAGAGGGAAATTACCCATGCCCGTCGATGGGAGGGTGCTCAAAGGCACAACGGCAATGGGGACCGGGCTCAAAGATACCCACAAAGGGATCTATATCGGAGGCCCCATTGGCGCCGAAGTTAAGGCCATTTTCCCTGGTAGGGTGGATTTCTCCGGTTGGCTGAAGGGTTATGGACAGATTATCGTCATCAACCACGGCTCGAGGTTTTTTACCCTATCAGCCCATCTTTCGCACCGAGACAAGGAAAAGGGTGAGATGGTGAAGAAGGGGGATGTCATCGGCCTGCTTGGACAAACCGAGTCCTTGGAGGGACCCAGACTTTATTTTGAGATCAGAAGGAAGGGCGACACCCTCGATCCCTCCTCTTGGCTAAAAGTTAATTGAAAGGCTGAAATTTGTGCAAATATATGAAATCAACAAGGTTAGATAGCGTGAGATGTTTATGAGCACAAGTGGAATAATGGAACAATAGAAGGATGGAATGTTGTTTTTAAGGAAGATTCTTATGATTTGGAAGGATCCCTCCTGATTCGACAACAGAATTTTGCAATGGACCAAAATCCCAATTCACCAAGCCCCAATAATCCAGTATTCCAGTACTCCAACATTCCAATTATGAGCAAAGCGAAATAATTTCTCTTTTTCACGGTATTGAGGTAATATTAATAACATTGTGATATAATACCACTCAAAACCGGCCCGAGTGGTCATTGAAATAACTAGAGGCTGTCTCAAAATTTGAAAAATAGTTCGAGGTCAAGGACTTCGAGGGATCCGAAGAATCCCGACCACAGGTCGGAATTCTTCTGCTGTTCGTAAGAACAGCCGCCATCCGTCAGGATGGCAGGAACCCCAACTTAGAACCAATTAATTCTCTCAGGAGCAATACTATGGCGTTTAGAAACAAAAGAATCATTATCGATATCTTATTAATATCTCTTTTGATGGCAGGAATCCTCCTTATTAATGGTGGCAGCGGTCATGTCAAAGCGGGGACAGGTGATATTTATAAGAACATTGAAGTTTTTACAGAAGTTCTCAGGCAAATAGAGAAAAACTATGTAGAACCTCAAGATCCCCAAAAAATGATCTATGGTGCTATAAAAGGGATGATACAGAACCTCGATCCCCATTCCTCTTTTATGACGAAGGAAGAACACCAGGATTTACTCATCGAAACAAAAGGAAGTTTTTCCGGTGTCGGAATCGAGATCAGCGTCCGGGATAACGTGCTGACAGTGGTATCACCCATAGAGGGGACCCCGGCATACGCAGCAGGAATTCAAGCCGGGGATAAGATCGTAAGGATAGATGATAAATCGACCAATGATATGACGCTTACCGATGCGGTCAAAAGTATCAGAGGCAAAAAGGGAACGAAAGTAAAATTAACGGTTATTCGGGAGGCTGCGGATAAGCCTCTGGATTTTACAATTACGAGAGACGTCATACCCTTGAAAAGTGTTCGTAACTATCTCCTTGACCCCGAAATCGGCTATGTCCGTATCTCAACATTTCAGAGTAACACATCAAGAGATCTGAATGTCGCCCTCGAAAAACTTGAAACAGGTCGGGATTTAAAGGGATTGATTCTGGATCTAAGAAACAATCCTGGCGGACTGCTGTCTCAAGCCATCGAAGTGTCCGATGTATTCCTTGACTCCGGCTTGATTGTCAGCACGAAGGGTAGGAATTCATCTCAGGACATGGAGGTATCCGCCCACCAAAACAAGACGGGGAGGGATTATCCTATCATCGTGATGGTCAACGGGGGCAGCGCGAGTGCTTCAGAAATCGTTGCCGGTGCTTTACAGGACAACAAAAGGGCTTTGACGCTTGGGTCCCAAACATTTGGAAAAGGATCCGTTCAAACCATCCTGCCACTCTCTGATGGTTCCGGTTTGCGTTTGACCACCGCAAAATATTATACGCCGAGTGGGAGATCTATCCAGGCAAGCGGCATTACCCCCGATATTGAAATAGAATTTGTGCCACCGGTCCAGGAAGAAGAAAAAGAGAGCCCTCAGTTTATGAGAGAAAAGGATCTAAAGGGCCACATGCTCAACGACACGACCGATGCGACAAAAGAACCAAAAAAGGAAAAAGAGGATGAGACGTCCTTAAGGGTTAAAATGCTTCTTGAGAGGGATAACCAGGTTCGCCATGCCCTTCAGTTGTTGAAGACCTGGGATATATTTTCCAAAATGAAGCCTGAGTTGCCTGCCGTTGCAGACAATTAAATTGGCTTAGTCTAAGTAAAACAACTCCTCGAACTTTGCCCGCCGCCCGTATGGCGGGCCTCGAATTTTACCCGCCGTCTCTTTGGCGGGTTTAATTTACTTGAATCCTCGACCCCTTGAATCCTGGACCCCTTTTCTTTATAGTGTTGGGAAGGTTATGGTGAAGCAAACGAAAATTTTAAATGACTGTTAAGAAACGAAAAAGGAGAACCAGAGAGTACGCCATCACTCCAAAAGGCCTTTTGCTTTTATTGCTCTTGTTTTTAGGCTGTATATCCATCCTTGTATTTTTTTACTACCTGTCCCACGCGGACAAAACCGTTACCACCCCCATTTACGAAGAAATCAATGCCACAAATTCAAGGTTTATTGGCGAAGTTGTAAAAATAGAAGATGCCATCTATGAGTCGCTCTATAGGGAAGGTATACCCGAGCAAAACATTCTCTTTCTGTCGGTCACCCCAAGGGTCGTCAAGAGCAATGCGTGGGACTTCACCGAACTATGGGTCAAGTTGCCTAACAGGAACACAGCTCTTCATGTCACCCAAATAATTGGCAACGAACTCTCTTCCTTAAGGCCGGATGTCAGATACACTGTCGAAGGGCTCTCTAAAGGTGAAAAGGTTTTACATATCTATGCGCTGGATCTCTATTCTCACAAGGTAAGAGTGACTTGGGAGGATCACCAAAAGCCCCTTCACAAAGAAGGGTTACCCAGAATTGCAATAATCATTGATGATATGGGGTATGACCCTTATATTATTGACGGTTTCCTTAAGCTGGATTTACCTCTTGCCTTTTCTGTTCTCCCCCAGGCGCCTTACACCCAGTCCATCGCCAAAAAGGCCCGAAATAAGGGGCATGAACTTATTCTTCATTTGCCCATGGAGCCTACAGATTATCCCACAGTTAATCCAGGCCCTGGCGCACTCCTGACGAAAATGAGTACGCGAAAAATAAAGACAATTTTAAATCGCCATTTAGATGAAATACCCGGAATCCGTGGTGTAAACAACCATATGGGGTCTTTTTTTACTGCCAAGAGGGACAAAATGGCGGTCGTCATGCGTGAGTTAAAAAAGAGAAACTTATTTTATATCGACAGCAGAACGACCACGGAAACCGTTGCCCATGAGTTGGCCGAAATGATGGGCGTTCCAGTGGCAAGCAGGAGCGTTTTTTTGGATAACGATTTATCTTCAAAGGTGATAAGGTTTCAGATGGAGCGTCTATTGGGTATCGCGAGGCATTCAGGGGCAGCCATCGGAATTGGTCATCCCAATGAGGAAACTTTGGATCTTCTAAAAAATTATCTTGGGAAACTGAGAACACGTGTCAAAGTTGTGCCGGTTTCTGAATTGATAGGCCAGGTACCTGAGGTCTCAAAAATGAATTTTTAAGAGCCTTCATTGAGCTACCCTCTAACCCCCTCTCGAAGTGAGGTCGTGTCACAATTCGTCATCCCGGCCAAGCCCCGTGAAACGGGGCGCGAGCCGGGATCCAGAAGTCCGCGAGATGTTGCTATTTCCCTGGATTCCGGATCTCGCTATGCTGCGCGTCGCTCGTCCGGAATGACGGATTTCATTCATGACGACACAGTCTCAGAGGGTAGGAGGGTGAGAAATAGATTGCATCATGCAAACTGTTCAAAGCTCACGCTAGTATGCAAATGAAAGGAGGCAGATATTGAAAGTTCCATTATTAGATTTGAAGAAACAGTATGAGAAAATCAAGGATGAAATCATGGAGGCCACGGAAGAGGTCTATGAATCGCAGTATTTCATCCAGGGACCAAAAGTTGAGGAACTCGAAAAAAAGATTGCCGACTATTGCGGCTGTCAATATGCAGTCGGTGTCTCTTCAGGGACAGATGCTCTGCTGATTTCACTCATGGCTGCCGGCGTAGGGGAAAAAGATGTTGTGATAACAACCCCTTATACCTTTTTTGCGACTGCCGGTTCGATTGCTCGTCTGGGCGCCATACCTCTAATGGTCGATATAGATGAGCAGACTTACAACTTGGATCCTTCCTTGATGGATAAGGCCATATCTTCACTGGATAAAGGCATGAGAGCGAGGTTGAAAGCCATTATACCCATTCACCTTTATGGCCAATGTGCCGAGATGGCACCGATTATGGAATTTGCTGCAAAGAACGACCTGGTCGTTATTGAGGACGCTGCTCAGGCCATTGGAGCAGAGTATCAGTTCCCTAATGGGGAGATAAAACGGGCCGGGTCAATGGGACAATACGGGTGTTTTTCTTTTTTTCCCTCCAAAAACCTGGGAGCCTTTGGCGATGGGGGTATGGTCACGACCAACGATCCGGATGTCTATGATCGATTGAAAATTTTACGGGCCCATGGTTCGAAGCCGAAATATTACCACAAATTGATTGGCGGGAATTTTCGACTCGACGCATTGCAGGCGGCCATTCTGATTGTAAAGCTCCGGTATCTGGATGAGTGGACCGAAAAGAGGATCCGAAATGCAAATTTATATAGGAAACTCCTGAAGGAGATAGACCCGAATGATATCTCCTTACCCTTAGAAAAAGAAAAAAGGCACATCTATAATCAATTTGTCATTCGTGTAACGAACAAAAGGGATGCCTTGAAAAAATACCTGAGCGAAAAGGGGATAGGCTGCGAAATATATTATCCCGTTCCTCTCCATATGCAGGACTGTTTTCAATATCTGAATCTAAAGGAAGAAGACTTTCCAGTGTCCGTCAAAGCCGCGTCGGAGACTCTCGCCATACCCATTTACCCTGACCTGGAAGAAAGTCAGGTAAAATATGTGGCTGAAAATATTGGGGAATTTCTGTCAAAAGCCTAGGCGAAAACAATCTTAATAAAAGTAAGAAAAAATGCTTGACATATGTAAGAGGTAAGGGTAATCTTTCTCTCTTTGCCTGATGACAGATGAATTGGCCAACAAATAATTTGTTGACATTCATTATTCGGGTATTTAATATCTAAAGTGTATTTTGCTCTTTGAAAACTAAATAGTGATACCGCAGTAGGCCCTTTGAAAAAAAAAATGGGTCATTAGACCCTATGAGCTTAATTGGAGAGTTTGATCCTGGCTCAGAATGAACGCTGGCGGCGTGCCTAACACATGCAAGTCGAACGAGAAAATTCTGCTTCGGCGGGATGAGTACAGTGGCGCACGGGTGAGTAACGCGTGGGTAACCTGCCCTCGAATCGGGAATAACTTCGCGAAAGCGTAGCTAATACCGGATATTGTTCCCAAGGCTTTGGCCCTGGGGATGAAAGGTGACCTCTTCATGAAAGTTGCCGTTTGGGGAGGGGCTCGCGTACCATTAGCTTGTTGGCGGGGTAATAGCCCACCAAGGCTACGATGGTTAGCTGGTCTGAGAGGATGATCAGCCACACTGGAACTGAAACACGGTCCAGACTCCTACGGGAGGCAGCAGTGAGGAATTTTGCGCAATGGGGGAAACCCTGACGCAGCAACGCCGCGTGAGTGATGAAGA
>JAQYVK010000272.1 GCA_030145585.1 Desulfatiglandales bacterium
AACGAGGAATCCCTGATCAAACAATCCCGCAGCTTTTCTATTCCCATCCTAAACCTAGATGACCGGTTTTTGATCCCAATTATGGTGGAGTATAACCTGAACAAAACGATTGATACGATTGAGGATTCGCCCGGATTGGAGACGGATGAAAAAATCCATTTGATTCAAGATTTTTGCAACTGCCTGAAACAAGAAGACCTTTCATCTAAGGTGAAAAGGCGGATGCTTGAGGTGGCCCCGAAAGACGAAGCCTATGTCTTTAAAAATTATAAGGCCACTATCAATCTTTATAAAACGTTATCAAAACAGGAAAAGGCCCTGGCCAGGAAATGGACCACGGAGATGGCGGAAGGCATGTGCAGCTTCCTGACCCGATCTATAGATACCCTCAAAGATCTGAATGACTACTGTTATTATGTGGCAGGAACGGTGGGCATGTATCTTACAAGTATATTAAAATTAAAGGGCAGCAATGTGACCCAAAATATTTTCCAAAAAATGGAACACAATGCCGTTTCTTTCGGCCTTTTTTTGCAGAAGCTTAATATTATTAGAGACCATGTGGAGGATAACACAGATAAAAAAAGGGGGTTTTGGCCGCGGTGCTATTTTGAACAGGAAACAGATCGGATCAAAATTTTAAACAAGATGTGCCAAGAAACATTATCCAACGATGTCCCCGGAGCGATCGAGTATTATAGACATATCCCGCGCGGGAATAATTCTTATGAGTATTTTATTCGATTTATTTTGAGTTCAGGTCTGGAATATCTGAAGATTCTTAAAAACAACAAGTCCGTTTTTTCAACCGTAAAGGTAAAACTACCAAGAAAGTTCATCAAGAATCTGTATGCGGGCATATCATCTCAACCACCCGAAGAATTCATGGACTACTGTGAACGATTCCATGCTGATGAAATGCAACAGGCCGGAAACACCTCCCCACCTAATTTTTCCTAATCCCTCCAATAAACCTTGAAATCCACTTCATGCATCTCTATAATATATCTTTTAGGTATATTATTTCCTGCATTCTTTTTAACCATTTGATATTACACGTCTTTTATTAAAATGGCCATGGCACAGTTTTAGTTTCGCTAACTGCCTGCAAAACAGTTAACCTTTAAGAGACCATTTTTCTAAGAAATAATGGTCTTATAAGGAGAATTCTCCATGAAATTGTCGACGAGAGGCCGATATGGTACCAGAATGATGTTGGATTTGGCGCAACATCAGGGTGAAGGTCCGGTACAAATTGGAGAAATCGCGAAGCGTCAGGATATTTCTGTCAAGTATCTTGAACAGCTCATTATCCCACTAAAAAAAGCTAATTATATCAAGAGCATTCGTGGCCCACGAGGAGGGCACATGCTTGCGATTCCGCCTGAAAAAATAACGGTTGGAGAAATCGTCAATATCCTCGAGGGCGGAATCGATCTCACGGATTGTATAGGAAATCCTGAGATATGTCCTCGGGCCGAACGATGCGTAACTCGGGATATCTGGGCCGAGACCACGGACGCTATTTATGACAAACTTAATTCCATAACCCTGGCTAAAATGATTGATATGGCCGCATCAAAGGCCTAAAATACCATAAAGCGAAAACCGGAGGAGAGGGCAAAAGCCCTTATAATCTTCCGGAGAAGGCAGATGTTGTAATGAAAATTGACTCCATTGCTGTAAGTAAAAAAAAGGGGACGCGTAAGACTCAGGTCGAAGAGGCCTCACTGGTTCAAGATCACGGGCTTGAAGGAGACGCCCATGCAGGCCCCTGGCACCGACAAGTAAGTTTTCTTGCTTCTGAAAGCATCGAAGGTGCCCGCCAACAGGGCCTTGATGTCACGTTTGGTGATTTTGCGGAAAATATCGCCACATCAGGAATCGAATGGCTCAAAGTGCCTATTGGAACCCGTGTGCAATTGGGTGAAATGGCCTTGGTGGAGATCACGCAGATCGGCAAAGAATGCCACAATAAATGCGCCATATACTATATGGCCGGGGATTGCATCATGCCGAAGGAAGGTATCTTTGCCCGGGTCCTTAAAGGCGGGAAAATACGTTGTGGTGATCAGGTTTCCCTCATTCCTGAAGAAGCCCAAACGGAGGTCAGGGCTTCTTCCTAGCCTTCCAGAGGAAGGCTAGGATTAGAGAAGTGGTTGAAGACCCATTTCATCTATTTTCCTCCCTAGGTTCTTATGAATATGGATATGACTAACAACAACGTCCAACATGTGGTCCAGATGGTCCACTTTGACGAGGAGGCTAGTCGGACTCGCGAACAGGAGTTGATCGGAGAGGAGCCCCTCTCCATCCTTGTCGAAGATCAACCCTATTCTGTCGTGATGCGCACGCCGGGTGAAGAGATTTTTCATGTCGCAGGTTTCTGTCTGGCTGAAGGGTTAGTGGACCGGCGCGAAGACTTTGCCACCCTCGGCTACTGCGAGGACATGGATCCTAATGTCATTTCGGTTACACTTGACCCCGCAAGAAAAGAAAAGGTATCCGCCCTTTTAGAAAGAAGGGGTTTTATCAGTCAAACCAGTTGCGGTATTTGTGGCAAAGAAATGATAAAGGACCTTACCCAATCCCTTACACCTATCCAGGACGAAACCAAAATCGACCTGGCCCAGGCCATTGCAACTGCAGGTCAACTCGGGGATCATCAAGAGCTTTATGAAAGGACGCGAGGGTCTCATGCGGTGATTCTCTTTGACTCTCAGTTCGAGATCCTTTCTTTGGCAGAGGATGTCGGACGTCACAACGCCCTTGATAAGGCGATCGGAAAGCTCTTCATGAGTGGAAAACTCTCAAAGGCCCGCTTGGCCGTTCTTTCTTCCCGGATCAGTTATGAATTGGTTCAAAAGGCCGCCCGGGCACAGCTGCCCGTTTTGCTCAGCCATTCACGCCCGACGGCCCTGGCCGTTGAATTGGGGCAAAGCCTGAACATGACCTTGGCCTGCCTTGACGACGAATCCGGGTTGCTTGTCTTCTGTGGTGAAGAGCGTTTGACAAGACAATGATATGAATGATCAAGATGATAACAAACAGATTATCGACCGAATCCAGGCCATAAGGGATGACCTCGGGAAAAAACTTCTTATCCTGACCCACCATTACCAGAGAAAAGAGATTGTTGCCCTTGGGGACTACCAAGGTGATTCTTTCGGTCTTTCCCAAAAGGCGGCTGAGGATAAGGATGCCCAATACATCGTTTTTTGTGGCGTGCATTTTATGGCTGAAAGTGCCGAAATTCTTTCTCAGGCCCACCAGACCGTTCAAATACCGAAAACAGAAGCAGGATGCTGGATGGCGGACATGGCGGACAATCATGTCGTCACAGAAGCCTGGGATGAGCTCACATCCATAACGGGTCCCGGGTCTATTATGCCCATCGTTTATATGAATTCGGATGCGGAGCTAAAGGCCTTTTGCGGGCTTCAGGGGGGGACTGTTTGCACATCCTCCAATGCGCCGGATGCCTTGCGTTGGGCATTCACCCAGCGTGAAAAAGTCCTCTTTTTCCCGGACCAACACCTCGGCCGCAACACCGGCAATCAAATGGGAATCAGACCTGATGAGATGATCCTGTGGAACCCGAAGAAACCGCTCGGAGGAAACACCCCGGATGATGTCAAAAAGGCAAAAGTGATCCTCTGGGATGGATATTGTCTGGTTCATACCCGATTTCAGGTCGAGCATGTCCGCAAGATGAGAGAAAAATTTCCCCAATCCAAACTCGTGGTCCATCCGGAGTGTACTCAAGAAGTCGTGGCCATGGCGGATGCGGTCGGTTCCACCAGCTATATCGTGAAATACGTAAAAGAAGCCCCTCCGGACACCACCATCATTATTGGGACCGAGATCAACCTCATAAACCGTTTGGCCCTGGAACATCCGGATAAGAAGATCTTTGAGCTGCATTATTCCTTATGTCCCAACATGTTCAAAATCAACCTGAATAATCTCCTTTGGACCCTGGAAAATGTCGGAAAAGTCAACGTCATCAAGGTCAGGGAGGATATCAAAGTGGACGCCCGTGCAGCCCTGGATCGTATGTTGGATTTGGCCCCTCAAAATAAGTCCTTGAAAGGAAAGGACCCTTCGGACAAAGGGCAAATACCGGTTGCTATGTAAGGGAAGGTCATGGATATAGAAAAGGGTACAGTACAAAAGATTGAAGAGGGTTGGGCCTGGGTCGAAACCCGGCGTACGGGAAGTTGCGAAGATTGTAGCCAGAAAAGACACTGTCTTACGTTAGGAGAAGGCAACGACCGCATGCTCGTCAAAGCTGACAATGTCGCTCAAGCCCGAACCGGGGACGAGGTCGAAATTCATCTCAATACAAAAACAAAACTGAAGGGCCTTTTTATGATTTATATGTTTCCGGTTATTGGCCTTTTGATCGGGGCCCTCTCAGGCAAAAGCCTTTCCACCCTCCTCGGATTGAACGGTGACCTGGTGACCGTCCTCGCTTCCTTTTGTGGTATGGCATTGGCCTTTTTCCTCGCACGTGTCCTTGGATTCCGTATGAAAGAGAACAACGAACTGACCCCCATTGTTTCTCGCATCATACGACGGATGCATGCCGGCACCTCCGCACCCCAGATTCAAAGAACCGGTGCCTCATAAACCATACCTCGGAATACAGACGCTTTTTCCATTCCTTTTCAATAGGCTGTTTCGCCTTCAGGGGCTTCATGTGGTTCAATAAACCCATCACCATTTTTATCCATGTTGGAAAAATGGATGCCTGTAAACTCTTTCTTATCTACTTTCCCGTCACCGTTCTTATCGTATTTCACAATGAATGCTATTTGATTTATATTAACTTGATATTCACCTTCAGAAGACTTTTCTTCTTCCACAGCGGGCTTTGCAGGCTCCTCAGCAAATACGTCTCCGCTACCAACTAATATCATAGCCGAGATCATGGTTAACAGAATGAACCTAAAAAAGAGATTTCTTTCCATTTTATATACTCCTTTCTAAAATATCAGTAACCCCATCCCTTTATAGATGTATGGGGGATGCAACATATTGCACCAATTTGTAATCCCTGGTACCGCAAGCTTAATCTTTTGGAGCTTCTGACGGCTCAATATATCCATTACCGTTTTTATCATAAGTTGAGAATTCCGGTCCTGTGAATTCTTTATTTGATACTTTTAAGTCTTTGTCCTTGTCATATTTTGCAATAAACGCAATCTGCTTTGAAGTGACACTGAATTTTTTCTCTTCAGGAGGAGCCGGCTCCGAACCTTCTTCTTTTAAAGGGGCTTCCTCCAATGTGATGGACCAGTCACGGTTTTTATCATATTGAGGCCAGTGTTTTTTCCGGTACGCAGTGGTTGGTTTGACTTTTTCCCATTCAGAGTGGGATATTTTGCCATCTTTGTCCAGGTCAAATTGATTCATGAAATCAATGCCGCTTGGACCACCTTCTACATGAGGCCCTCGTTTCTTATCATTCTGCGCGAAGCTGCTGTTGTGAATGATCAAAAGCAAAACTGAGATCATGCATAAAAAGATTAATCCTAAAAAATGTCTTTTATTCATAATATTTTCTCCTTTTTTTGTGCTGACCATAATTAATAAAAGTATTTTTTATCCCATACCATGCCTAGCTACTCTTGCAGATAAAGCCGATACACTTGGTGATTATAGGAGTGCCGGTTTGCGTTGTGATCAAAGGCGGCAAGGGTAAAATCATATCTATGACTGGGCTTAAAAATAACATCATATTCACTGCCCGTATCCAGCTTTCTCATTATCCATAATGTCCACATATTATTCTCATAAATTGAATAACACCTGATATCGGCCCTGTCTCCTTTGGTCTCATAGACGACTACCCCCGGCACCACATAACCCTCGGGTAATTTTTCGTCTGCAGCTTTCGTATA
Source organism: Desulfatiglandales bacterium (assembly GCA_030145585.1). GTDB lineage: Bacteria > Desulfobacterota > DSM-4660 > Desulfatiglandales > HGW-15 > JAQYVK01. The sequence goes on from JAQYVK010000272.1 coordinate 5,907, forward strand.
GATAACGGCCTTGGATTGAAATAAAGCGCCAAATTTAACCGAGTCAACAGCTGCTGGAAGCATCATCGGATGAGATACCCCCGTTATTCTATTGTTTGCATAACCGCCATCGCCCGGATCGCCATGGCGGGCCTCCTGGTCGATGGATATCTTATCTGTCCCAAGCCAGTACTTGTCATCCACATATCCTATGGGATCCATTCTTACGGATTTCCAGTGCCATATATCAACGGGATTATCCTTGGCCGTCCAATGTTGCCCGCGACCGGTCTTCTGATTGTTATGACAATAAACCGCGCAACCGTACCTCTGAAATTCAGTATCCCTTTTTATCGGAAACACAAAGGCTAGTTTGTCCTCATTGTAAATGACTTCATCCGCACCACCGGGATTCATCTGAATCCATCCCGGATTGGTCTTGATCCATGGGCGATAATCTCGATTATAGACATCATCTTTCCACTGTATCTTCATAAAGACAAACTCATCATTATAGAGAGAACTGAGGGTAGCCTCAGTAACACCAAAGTCATAGCCTACTCCATTAACGAGCTTTACCTGCATCTTTTCAGTCTTTTCCCAAGGGAGAGAATCGATCTGTCGTGCCTCTGAAACGGTCCCCTCAATTTTCAACGCCGTAAGCACACTGGAATCTGAGTTGATACTGACAAACCTTGTAAAAATACCCCATGAAACAATCAATCCTATCAATAGCCAGACAAGCTGAGGCCATCGGGGCTGCCTTATGGGTGCGAACGATTGAATGAGCAGAGGAAAATATCGAAATAAAGCCAGGTAGATATGGATAAGGATTGCAACAGGCGCTATTATCATGCCGTTGACAGCATGAATGAACCTGCTGATGTGGTAGAGCCAGGCGGGGATATTAGTATAGATCAGCCCGAGGCTAGTAATAACACAGACAACCCCTGCTCCTAACAGCATTATTGTAGCTATCCGTCTTAGGCTGGACAGCTTCATTTTTTTTAACTTAGGTACAAAATAAATAAATGCAATTATTGTGGGAGGTGCAAATATAATTCCGATAACCTTGTGCCAGAGTATTACACGTATTCCCGGGTAAAAGGATGGGTACCGTTCAAAAACCGCCCAGGCAGGCATACTTACAGAGTGTATGCCATATCCGGTAAGGATAAGTAAAAGCATACCGGCAGCCAGTAGCCAGTGGGAGAGTCTGAATAGATGTGTGTAAGCCGTTTTTTTCGATTTCTTCTGATTAGTTTCGTTCACGTCTGACCCTTTTTGTGTTGAATAAATGATAATTCGTGAAAGAACAATCACATTATTTGTCTTTCAACGTAATCTTCTTAATAGCCTTTGAAGATATATTTGCGAACTCAGGCACGTTTATGGCATAGCCGGGCTTGTTAAAGCGTTTGAGCAAGATCGGAGGAGTATCGTTGCCATCATCATCAATATGGGTCAAAAAAAGTTCGGTATAAGCTGTGTTTTCCTTTGATACAAATGCCAGCCACCTGCTGTTGGGAGACCAGGTATGCCAGGAATTGACCCGGCTCAGATTACAACTCATCTTCTTTGCTCTTCCTCCGCTAGCTGGCATGATAAGCAGCCTACTATCCTGTTGAATGGCCAGACCTGTCTCGCTCTGGGTGAAAACAATCCATTTGCCGTCCGGTGAATATCGAGGGTAATAGTTGCTTTTCCCGTTGTCGCTCGCGCCTGGCAGAGGCTTTGCGAGACCGCCCTTTCCGTCGTTAAAAGGAATCCTGTAGACACTAAATTGTACAGGATATTCTCTGTTAAGTTTTTTAATGTCAGCATCTTCCGCTGCAAAAACCGTCTGTCCGCCTAGATCCCAGAACAGATCCATATTTGCCGGGGCTCTTGAGAACAGCAGATATTTTCCGTCCGGGCTCCAGGAAGGGTCGGTCTGGACAAAAACCGGCAGATCTGCCCCTGGTAACGATGTTATCTTTTTAGAGCCTATTGAATAAATGGCCAGACTACCTCGCAAAGGATAAAAGAGTTGAGAAAAATATGGGTCTTTTATTTTTATCAAAAAGAGAATTTCGTTTACAGTGCTTGCAATATTATTCCCATCAGGCGATAGCCGGGAATACAATCCCGTGCTTTGAAGGCCGTCCGTTCTGGGAAAATCATTCCAACTGATAAAGTCCCGATTGCTCAGTGTGACCCACTCCTGCACGTTTGTTATAAAATATGCACCTTTATCCTTTTTATAATCCATGTCCATGCCTAAGACTCGGCCGTCCCGGGAAAAACTGTGACAGCTACCGCAGACCGGTTGTTTTGACATGATTACCGGTGGTGCTTCATAGGATGATATGTCTGCGAGGGACCACTCCATCAATTCAGGATGTTGACTCGCGAATGCAAAACTGGGCGGAACCCGTCTGAACATAATCGGTGCACCCACCGGGTCTTGTGAAGTCGATATGTTTACGGTGCCTTTTGAAACGACTTCGGACATGGGGTGATTATCCACGCCTATGATGGCAATTTGGGCTGGATCTTGGACCGAATTTTGTTTCATCAATTCCCATATCTCTTTGACCGGCGTCCATTGCAATTTGTCGCACAGGATATATAGGGGCTTGTGCCTACCTTTAAAGTTGACCATCACCAGCCAATACCTGATTTCAGATCCTTTATCGATCCACCTGAACGCGGGAGCGGCGATTTCAGGCGGAAAGATACTTTCATTGAATGGATAGGCGATTCTCAACATACGATAGGAAGTTTGAGGATGATAATTTTCTAAAATTCTATCCACATAACCATCCAGCTTCTCACCATCTGGCAATCGAACAGTTTGCTCTCCGTAAACGTATATTCCCTCAGGCCGGTCTATCCGCTCGATGGCTTTTGGCGTTGCAACGGCAGGAAAAAGTAAACACAGAAATAGAGTGAGATAGAATAGTGCGGACGACTTTATTGATTTGATAGCTTTAACGTTTGTTCGTGAGTTCAATAATCATTCTCCTCCTAAGTTACCTTGACATTAACATACCCGCCCTCCTTTTGCAGAAATCTTGCCAATAAGGGTGGGGCTTGTTAACCCATTAAAATCATTGATGATCCGTTGTGATAATTGTTGAGCAGGGCTTGGTTATTCGTCAAAACTGTCGAATACTTGAAAGCCATTCGACAATCGTGACGAACTGAATGCGTCATGCATTATACCCATTGGAACCCGTGTGCAATTGGGTGAAATGGCCTTGAAGCGTTACCCCTAATTTTTCAACCACAAAAAGCCGATGGGCTCAGCGCGACATACCATTTCACATTCACCGGTAAGGAGGAAATCAGCAGCACAGTGAACATTAGGAACCAACGCCTTGAAGTCCTGGAAGGTCATAATGGATCCGCTGACATGCATGTCACGGCAGATAGCAGAACCTGGATCGCCTTCCTTTCAAAAGGAAAACGTCTCTTGGGGGCAATAATAGAGCGTAAGATACTTTTGAAGGGATCACCACGCCTTATGAAACAATTCGCCCGCTGCTTCCCGTCGTAACAAATTCTCAAGGCTTCGAGATTCTGTTTTTAGCCGCCGTTTGTGTGCCTGGGTTGTTGTTTAACTTCACTCGAATCCTCGACACCTTGAATCCTTGAATCCTCATCCTTTTTATTTATGCAACTCAGTATGAAGCTTCCCTTCTGTGGCCCAATTCTCCTTTGGGAGTTCCTCAAACATAATTGTCACGGCTTGAGGGGGAACTTCAGCAACTTTAACCATCGTGTCTGTCAGTGCCTTGGCTAACTCGCTTTTTTGCTCCTTGGTTCTTCCCGACCACATACTGACTCTAAGAACTGGCATGGCATATCCTCCTTTTCGTGTATCTCAAAAAAGGTTTTCAGTAAAATTCATTATCCGTCTTGTACTTTTCTCTTTTTTCCACAGCTATAACAAGATCCTTTATGAACACAAATAGTGCCTCCGCATTCGAGGCAAGACCATCTTACTTTTTCTTTTCTAACAAATTGTCGTATTCCTAATTCTTTAATATTCTCAAGATTTTCGATCATGCTCATATCGTATTTGGTTCTATATCTTTTATCCAAATGTTTCAAATTGCCACAAGGAAACTTTTCACATTCAAAGCAATACTTTGATTTGCCTTTTTGAAATACGTCACAGGTTTTGATTTTGCATTTAGTACGAGTAACAGGTTTATGAGTGTCAGATCCTCTACAACCTGTGCATTTGTTTTTTTCTCTTAGATATGCCACACAAATACCACAATTCATCCCACACGGACCTATGAGTGAAATCTCATCTGTTAATTGTGTGGTATGTTTAGGCTCAGCCTTTGACATGGGACAGGTTCCCAAAATTATCTTTATTATTTTTTTAACAGCCTCAAAAAATATTCATTATAAATTTTCGAGAAGCCATCTCAAAAATAGAAAAATAGTTCGAGGTCAAGGACGGCGCAGAATCGTAACCGGAGGAATATATGTAATTATTTTGAGGATTACGATTCAAGTCGGACGCTGAGATCGGGCTATTTGGCATTTTTGAGATGGCTTCTA
>JAQYVK010000273.1 GCA_030145585.1 Desulfatiglandales bacterium
CATCGCAGAAATCGAAAGAGCGTTAATAGGCTGATAAAGTCTTTAGAAAACAAGCCCTTGAATCCTTGACCCCTCGAATCCTTGGATCCTCTTCTTCAACTAATTGGAGAAGACCCTAAAAACATAACACATATTTTTAGCGTACAAAATATATAGACGTCTATAAGGGTGAATACTTTCTATCCATTTGGATACCATTTTATTGATGAAATGGATATTTATTATCCGCTTTTTATTCGTCTTCATAGACTCAAAGGAGGTCCATTCGGAAGACATCCCAAACAAATCATGGAATATTAAGACTTTACAACCCTACACAACATAGTGGCATAGCCCTTGCTCTATATAAAGAACAAATGCAACACAAATAAAGGAGGTTTCGTTATGAAAAAAAGAGTTACAAAGATTATGGGCATAGGCTTTTTGATAGCCGCGTTGGCCGTTCCGGTCGTTGTCCTGGCCCAGGGATGGCGGGGCGGTCATATGATGGGTCATTGGGGACAGGGTTCCGGGTACATGACGCCCTACGACAGGGGCAATGGAAACTTGGCTCCTGATCAAAGGACTCAGATCGAGCAGCTTGATCGGAAGTTTTTTAAAGAGACGGCCGATCTGAATGATAAGCTTTGGATAAAGTCATCCGAGCTCAACGCCCTTCTGAATACAGCGGATCCTGATACTAAAAAAGTTAAGGCACTTTTCAAAGAGGTCAATGATCTCAGGTCTCAGCTGGATGAGAAAAACCTTGATTATAACATCGAACTACGCAAAATCGCTCCTGATTCAAGATTCGGTGGTTATGGCAGCCCTCAAGGGTCGCAGATGAGAGGCTATGGGTCCGGTATGATGGGTGGTGGTATGGGATCAGGCATGATGGGTCCCGGTATGATGGGGAGGGGCTACGGAAATTGAACCCGGATTATAAAAGTCTCGGGACCAACAGGAAGTCTATCCTATTATTGAGAATGATCTGACATTCACAGGAAATCCGAATCTAAAATGGGACCCATCAATAGATAAGTGATCAATAGAGCTCTTTTTAAGGAACGTCCTTAGGCCAACCGCTCAGTGGGCGGGATCTCACCGTGACACATGCCCTGAGCAGAATAAAAAGCAAGTGATGGGTCATTATTGATACTATGAATCTTTGCTCTTCTGGAATTTTATGGTTCCATCAGAAGGGTATCGTTTTATGGTTAAGTCAAAGTCATCATACATCGGATTCCTATTGCACAGATAAGGTATGAAGGGAAAAAAAGTATTCGGCAAAATAACCCTCACCACTGCGATGATTGTAATCATCGCGTACCTCCACTATTTCACTTTCCCAGACCTTCGAAACCAGCACGCAGTTTATTGGATGCTTTTCTATATTCCTCTTGTTTTAGGCAGTGTTTGGTTTGGATTAAAAGGCGCTGCATTCGTTTCAGGTTTTGTAACTATTCTCTACACACCCTATGTGCTCAAACAGTGGCAGGGACTCTCTGCAGAAGATTTTGACAGGTTACTGGAAGGGGCGCTCTATATTGGCATCGCCCTTATCCTTGGATTCCTTGTTGACAAAGAAAGGAAAAAACACAAGGCCCTCATTCGGGCTGAGAACCTCGCCGCTGTCGGTAAAGCGGTTTCCGAAATAGCTCACGACATAAAGACCCCTCTCATTGCGATCGGAGGCTTTGTAAATCAAGTTTCCAAAAGGATTGATTCGGATGACCCTAACCAAAAAAAATTGAACATCGTGATTCAGGAAACCACTCGTCTCGAATCTTTGGTCAAAAACATGTTGGACTTCGGTAAACCCATAACTCTTCAAACCACAGAAACGAGTCTGAATGAACTTGTTTTGCAAACCATGGAATTCGTACAGCCCATAGCAAAAAACAGGCGTGTGGGGTTTCTTGCCAATCTAGAGCCGTCCTTACCGACACTTCACCTGGACACAAACAAAGTCAAGCGGGTAATTTTGAATCTTATAAACAACGCTTTAAATGTTTCTCCGGAAGAGGAGTTCGTGCTTGTAAGGACCCGTACGGCAAGGGCCGGGATTGAATTGCAGGTCGTCGATTGCGGCTGTGGGATAAAAGAAGAAGATCGTGAACGGATATTCGAACCTTTTTTTTCAGCAAATAATGGAGGGACCGGTCTGGGTTTGCCCATCATAAAAAAAATTATGGAGGCACACAGTGGTGGGGTGTTTTTCTTCCCAAACCCGGAAAAGGGCGTCACATTTACCGCATGGTTTCCCACTACTAACAAGGTCAATACTACTTCACTCTAAAAATAAACGCCGTTTTTTTTCATCACCCTACGAAACCCGAGCGGTGAATACTTTCTATCCATCTGGATACCTTTTTCTATGTCAAATGGATACTTTTTATCCGATATTATTTTATCTCTACTTAGTGGAAAGAGAACAACTTAGAATATGACCCAAACAAAGCAAGGGATATTATAGGGTTACAACTTTCCATGATAAGATGGCACGGCACTTGCTCTATATGAAGACAAAACATAAGAAAAATACGGAGGAGGTTTAGTCATGAAAAGTAAAGTAACAAAGATTATAGGTATAGGCTTTTTGGTGGCCGCGGTGGCCGTTCCGGCAGTTGTCCTGGCCCAGGGAGGACGAGGGGGCCCTATGATGGGCAACCAGGGATGGAGAGGGGGCCAAATGATGGCCAACCAGGGAATGGGTCCCGGATCCATGATGGGTTATGATAAAGGTTACGGAACATTGACACCGGAACAGAGGACCCAACTCGATCAGCTTGATCGTCGATTTTACAATGAAACAGCCGATTTGAGAAAGGACCTTTGGAATAAATCATTTGAGCTCAACACCATTCTGAATGGCACTGATCCGGACATAGAAAAGGTAAAGGCGCTCAATAAAGAGGTCAGTGATCTCCGCAGCAAGCTGAATGAAAAAAGCCTTACCCACCAACTAGAGGCCCGAAAAGTCACTCCCGATTCACAATTTGGCGGAGGGTACGGCAGGTCTTATGGGCATCATATGGGTGGTTCTATGCCTGGTATGATGGGTTCCGGCATGATGGGTCCCGGCACGATGGGTTCTGGCATGATGGGCGGTGGCTATGGTCGCGGCATGGCTAGAGGTCCAGGGAACTGTAGGTATTAAGCAGGAAATAAGGGGGTGGGCGTGACATTGCTACCCCCTGAACCCTATAGAAAGGATCTTTTCGATTCGATTAAGTTTCCACCAATCCCTATCCGGAATCCTTGTATTCCAAGGATGAGGCTCTATGTTTCAGTAGTAGTTTCAAAACCTTCAATTGGGTTCAAGATTGCGGCGGGAAAAGACGTTCACCCGCAGGAATATATTTAATATTTTGAGGATTGAGCCTCTTGTCCCAACAATGAGATTGGGCCTGAGGGGAGGTTTTGAAACCACTTCAGGTGTGAATGATGAAAGAGAACGCATATTCCAAGTTAAAAAACAGAAAAATTGCCAAATTGACAAGCCGAATCCCCTTCTTGGCGAAAGCAATTACTCTCGGCTTTTCTGCGGTGGAAACAACAGGGGTGCCATGGACGCCTCCAAGCAAGCCGCTGGCTGAAAGCAAGGTGGCAATTGTAACGACCGCCGGCATCCATCACAGGAAGCAACCACCCTTTGACATGAGGGATCCGAATGGAGATCCCTCATTCAGGACCATCGACCTGGCACACCCCCTCGTAGACCTCATGATCACCCACGATTATTATGACCATTCGGACGCAGACAGAGACCTGAACATCGTTTTTCCGATTCAGAGGCTTTGGGCGTTGAAACGGGAAGGCGTGATCGGAGAGGTTGCAGGGAAACACTACGGATTCATGGGCCATATAACAGGCAGGCACATTCAGACCTTGATTCATCAAAAGGCTCCAAACGTTGCTCAAAGACTGAAGGACGACAATGTGGACATCGTCCTCCTTACCCCCGGGTGAGGGATCTGTAATCAGTCCGTGGGGCTGATCCAAAGGGAAATAGAATGTGCCGGTATCCCAACGATCGGGATCTCTATGGTTCGACGCCTCTCGGAAAAGATAAGGCCCCCAAGAACCTTATTTCTTAAGTGGCCCTTTGGTCATCCCCTAGGGGAACCCTTCAACATCCCTCAACAGAGAACCATATTGATCCGGGCGTTAAAAGCAGTCTATTCCATAAAGAAACCCGGAAGTATCATTGATCTGCCCTACAGATGGAAAAAAGAGACATACGATCTTAGCATGGCCGCATAATCCATCCTCTTTTTATCAACAATCCATATTTTTCTTTGCAAACTTGAAATTGGCACAGTCTCCCAGTTCACAGGCCTTCTGATAATCCTGGCACGCCCGTGCATACTCACCGAAATTAGTATATAAATTTCCTCGGTTGTTGAATGCCTCCGCATAATAAGGATCCAAACGGATTGCTTGATCAAAATCCGACATCGCTTGTTTAGGGCGGCCCAAATTCCTATGGGCCACCCCCCGGTTGTTGTATGCCTCAGCATCATTGGAATCCAGACGAATAGCCTGATTATAATCCGTTATAGCCAAAAAGTTCTGACCCAACTTGAGGTACACATTCCCACGGTTGATGTAA
>JAQYVK010000274.1 GCA_030145585.1 Desulfatiglandales bacterium
AAGTCGTCCGGCTAAATGTCTGCCTGCCGCGCCATAGCTTCAGCGACGGCTGGTGTGGGTCGACAGATCCTGAGCCTGTCGAAGGGTCGAGAGACCCTGCTTGTCCCGCCATAGCCTTGGCGACGGCGGAAGAGAATTCGATGGGGAACGGGTGGCTAAATAGAAAAAATCTCATCATTCGACATTCTCTGCGAGGCGTAGGCTTTTCGAGCCGGAGGCCCTGTTTGAAATTCGATATTCGTTTTTAATTTTTTGGAATTCTTGGACCCTCTTCTTCAATTACATTGGAGAAGATCCTTATTGATCAAGGATTGATTATTTAATGGGGGAAATCAAATGGTTACATTTTACAGGAGATTGCCGAAATTTGATTATGTAAAACCCGGAAGTATGGATGAGGTGCTCAAACTGCTTGCCAGGGGCACTAACGGAAATTTTAAGGTTTACGCAGGGGGAACCGATGTGGTCCCGGGTTTAAAAAGGAGGGAATTGGAGAAGCCTGAAACCTTGGTCGATCTGAAGGGGATTCCCGACCTGGATTACATCGACCATGATGAAAAGGCGGGATTACGAATCGGGGCCCTTGCCACTGTCCGTGCGGTGGCGGGCTCTTCGATTGTGAATAAAAATTTCCCCCTTTTATCTCAGGCGGCCGGCAGAATAGCTTCAAATCAGGTTCAGAATCGGGGAACCATTGCGGGAAATATCTGTAGTGCCGTGCCTTCGGCCGACTCGGCACCTGCCCTGCTCTGCCTGGATTCCAACCTGGTATGCATAAATGAAAAGGGGGAGCGGCAGATTGGTATCGATGGGTTTTTCAAAGGCCCCAATGAAACAGTGTTGAATAGGGATGAATTATTGAGAGAGATCCGGATCCCTCCCATGCCCGAAAACAGCCATGGGGTGTACATCAAGTTGTCTCCCAGAAGCAGAATGGACTTGGCGGTGGTCGGTGTGGCCGCTCTCCTTGGGGTAGAGAAAGGAGTTATAGGGCATATCAGGATAGGCCTGGGGGCTGTTTCACCGACACCCATGAGGGCCAGGGACGCGGAGGATCATCTTTGCGGCAAGAAAGCCAATGATGCCGTTATCTCTGAAGCGGCCCAATTGGCCTCGGAAGAATCAAAACCAATCAGTGATCACCGGGCATCCGCGGAATACCGTAAAATGATGGTGGAAGTCCTTGTCAAGCGGGCCATTCATCAGGCCCTTTTAGGCGTATCCTCTAAATAACAGGAGACCGAATATGGAAAGGAAAAAGATATCATTCATCCTTAACGGAAAATCCCAGGAATTGCACATTCAGCCCTGGAGAACCCTGCTGGAAATCATTCGTGAGGATCTCCAGTTGACCGGGACCAAGGAGGGGTGCGGGGAAGGAGAATGCGGCTCCTGCACCGTGATGATGGGAGACAAGACGGTCAATAGCTGTCTTGTGCCAGCCGTAGAGGCGGATAATATGGAAATCACTACTATCGAAGGTCTTGCGGATGGAGACAATCTTGATCCGATCCAGGAGGCCTTTGTGAGTTATGCGGGGATGCAATGCGGATTCTGTACGCCGGGCATGATCATGTCGGCAAAAGAACTGTTGGAAAGCAATCCCAATCCTAATGAAGAAGAGATCCGGGAAGGGATTGCAGGGAATTTCTGTCGCTGTACCGGCTACACCAAAATCATTGAATCAATCAGCGCTGCGGCTGAGGGCATGCAAGGAGGGGAGTAGAGATGGAAGACTATTCTTTGATAGGAAAACGAATTCCCAGGGTCGACGGAAGGGTGAAAGTGACGGGGGAGGCAAAGTACGCGGCTGATTACGATATGCCGGGCATGCTCTGGTGCAAAATGGTGAGGAGCCCCCATCCCCATGCACGGATTCTGAATATCGATACGAGTCGAGCGGAAAAACTACCCGGCGTAAAAGCTGTTTGTACCGGAAAAGATTTTGGGGGTTGGAAGTGGGGCTGGATGCCGAAAACCAGGGATGAACCCCCGCTGGCGGTCGGGAAGGTCAGATACCTGGCGGAAGCGGTAGCTGCCGTTGCGGCGGTGGATGAGGACACAGCAGAGGAGGCTGCCGACCTCGTCAAGGTAGAATATGAGGAACTGCCCGGGGTCTTTGATCCTGAAGAGGCGATGAAAGAGGGCGCCCCACAGATCCATGATTATGTTGATAATAATTTGAGCTGGGACTTTCACATGGATTTCGGGGATGTGGAGAAGGGATTTGCGGAGGCGGATCTCGTCAATGAGGATCGTTTTGAAACCGGCAGGGTCATCACGGGATTCTTGGAGCCTCCGGCTGCTGTCGCCCTATGGGATTCCTCCGGGATCACCCTCTGGGCAGCAAAACAGAGCCCCTACTTTGTCTATCGGCACCTGGCCGCCTGTTTCAAGATGCCCCTCAATAAGGTAAGAATTATTCAACCTTTCATCGGTGGGGGATTTGGAGGGACAAAAAACGATTCCCAGCCAGGGGATTTCTGCGCCGTGTTGTTTTCAAAAATGACCGGGAGACCCGTCAAGTTTGTCTACAACATGCAGGAGGTATTGATGACCTGCCGGCGTCGTCACAACATGATTATCCATAATAAAATGGGCATGAAAAAAGACGGCACTATCACAGCGATGCAAAGCAAGGTGATAGCGGATGGCGGGGGCTACACGGCCATCGGACCTTTGACCATGTATTTGACAGGTTGTATGAGCACGCTCCCCTATAAGCTCCCAAATTTCAAGCATGACGCATACCGGATATTTACAAACAACCCCATTAGTGCCGCCATGCGTGGCCATGGGATCACCCATACCCGATTTGCAGCAGAGATTCAGATGGAAATGATGGCAAAGGAACTGGGGATTGATCCGATCGAAGTGAGGCTCAAGAATGCCATTACCGCGCCCCATGAGACGGTCAATAAAGTCACTGTCAATTCTTGTGGTCTCAAAGAGGGTCTGGAGACTTTGGCAAAGGATCCCCGGTGGGAGAAGAGGTCAAAGGGGCAACCGGGTGAAGGCCCCGTTTCCCATGGTGTCGGGATTTCAGGGACATCCTACTTAGGAGGGGCCATGCAAAGAGGGCACCAATCATGCGGGGCGGTTGTCCGGCTTTGTGAAGATGGGACCATCGATTATTTGACCGGCGCCACGGACTGCGGCCAGGGATCAGACACGGTGTTGGTCCAGATCATAGCCGAAGAGTTGGGACTGAGGATGGAAGATGTCGATATAAAAAGGGTTGATACGGCCGTCACGCCCTGCGACGCGGGTAGCTATGGGAGCAGGGTGACGGTCATGGCAGGAGAGGCGGCCCAAAAGGCGGCCCAGGATGTCAAGGGTCAACTGGCCGGGGTTGCTGCCGAGAAATGGGAAGCCGATCCCCAAGATATCGTTTTCAAGAACCAGCAAGTGTACGTAAAAGGGTCTCCTGAAAAGGCCATGCCCTTCAGAAAGCTGGCCCAGATCGCCTGTTACTCAGGCTCCGGGGCTGTGATCGTGGGCAAGGGATATTCCCAGTACGGCATCGGATTAAATGACTTTGACAAAGGGCTTGGGGACTCCGGGACTTCCTATAGTTTTACATCGCATTTGACCGAAGTGGACGTGGATATAGAGACGGGGTTTGTGAAATGCACCGACATGGTCATCGCACACGACTGCGGCAAGCCCCTTAACCCTATCAATGTAGAGGCACAGAACCAAGGCGGCGCCATCCAGGGGATGGGACAGGCGATGTACGAAGAGTTCGCCATGGATCATGGCAAGACCCTCAATCCAAATCTTGCGGACTACAAGATGCCCCTCTCTCCGGATGTGCCCAACATCGAAGTCGTTGATATTTTAACCGAAGACGCCAGCGGTCCCTATGGGGCCAAGGAGGCATCAGAAGGGTCCATCGTAAGCGCGCCCCCATCTATCGTGAGCGCGATTCATGACGCAACGGGCATATGGTTCAAAGAACAGCCCGTGACACCGGAAAAAATCGCCATGGCCCTGAGAAAGAAGAAAGAATAAAGGGGGAATAAGGGAAGGGGCACTAAAAAGTAAAATAATAGGTCAATCTTTCAAGGTTGTCGGTGAGGATCAGAATTCCAATCAGGACAAGGAGAGACCCGCTGACTATTTCAACCGTTCTAAAATGTTTTTTTATCTTGTCCAGGATTCCTATAAATTTCCCCATCCCAATCGCCAGCAAGAAAAAGGGGACGCCCAGGCCGAGAGAATAGACGATGAGCATTAAGACCCCTTCAATAACCGTGTCTTTGGTGGCAGCATAGGTCAAAATAGTGGCCAAGATAGGACCGATACATGGGACCCATGCAAAGGAGAAGGCGAGACCCAGAACAAAGGAGTTCACAAAACGCACCTGTTTGTTTTGAAAATTGAAACTCTTCTGGTAATCCAAAAACTTTATCCTGAACAGCCCCGCCGTGTGCAGCCCAAAAACGATGATGATTGCTCCGGCCACCCTCTTCAAGATAATCAGGTTTGCGAATAAGAAGTTTCCCAATATGGTCGCTGTCGCACCAAGGCCAACAAAAATGACCGTGAAACCGAGGCCGAAAAAGATGGAGTGCAAGCATACCCGTGTAAGGAGTGTTATGGGCCGATGACGCTTCTCCAACTCATCCAAGGACACCCCCGACATAAAAGATATGTACCCGGGAACGAGAGGTAAAACACAGGGTGAGATAAAGGAGAGTATTCCGGCCGCGAATACCGCCACCAGGGTAACGTCAGTCATCCTCAATAAACTCCTTTTCTAAAAATAACGGAGGAGGGCCTTTGGCCCATTGAAGTGAATCCCCACAGCTTTTGAAGCGTAAGCGACCCCGTTTAATTAGCCCAGGGGAGTATAAAATTCCAGTATTCTCCACGGAAGTACATGCCAATAATGATAAGAACAATCATGGCAAGTACACACAGCCCGAAGAAAATGTTTTGGATCCATCGTCCCTTGGCAAACCAAACCCCGATACCCACCGGCTTCCTGTCTATATATGGAATCAGCAGAAGAACGATGACGATGAGAGTAGGCACCACGATCCCGCCTATAAATGCGGAGTAGCTGACTAATTCCTGGAGACCAAGAAAATACCACGGCGCCTTTGCCGGGTTGATCGGATGGCCTGGATTGGCTTTAGCACCTAAAGGTGCATCGAATAGCATTGAAACAACCAGCAGGGCTGTCAGGAGAACCATAACAAGAATCATCAGTCGGACAAGTTGACCGGCCAAATTCATGACAGATTCGTTACGCGGCTCAACGCCATTCGTTTTTACATCGTTCGGCATCTTCTATCCTCCTAAGTGTATCAGGAACAGCTAGTCTCTCTCATTTCCATTCTGATAGGCCAAGCCGCCATCTTTTCGGATCCTCCAAAAGTGGAGACCGAGCAATGTAACCATCAACAGGGGCAGGACGAACACATGCAGGACATAAAACCTCAACAGCGTTTCCTGTCCGACTGTGGTCCCCCCCAGCATGAGGAATTGGATGGTGTCTCCCAAAATCGGGGTATAACCGGCAATACTTGTTCCCACCGTTGTCCCCCAGTATGCCAGTTGATCCCATGTGAGAAGGTATCCGGTGTAACTAAAGACAAGGGTTACCAGGAAAAGAAAGACCCCGATCACCCAACTAAACTCCCTGGGAGGTTTGTATGCCCCGGTAAAAAACACACGGCACATGTGAAGGAATACGGCTGCCACCATACCATGAGCACCCCATCGATGAATGTTCCTCACAATCCTTCCAAAGGAGACTGTTGCGTTTAGATCGACGATTCTTTCATAGGCCTGCTCGGTTGAAGGCACATAATAAAAGAGCATCAACATCCCTGTTGCGGCCACAATCAAAAAAAGAGACATGGAAATGACGCCCAACCCCAGTGTGTAACCGAAGCGAGGGTGTTCCAGAGGGCTGACCGGCAGTACATGAACAAAGAAGTTGTCAGAGACAGGTTCCGATTCACTCTGGTCCCTCAGGGTTGTCTTCTCGCGAATGACGGACCGGTATATATTTTTAGGCAGGTCCATAATGACGTGCCCTCCATTCTTTGGGGCGGCGTTCTTGGACTTTTTATCGGTTGTCCCCAATGTTAAACCTCCTCACAGTCTCAATTGTCAAGCCAAATAGGATAAGGATTTCCTAATCCTTTAATGTAGTTAGATACTGCGCCAGAATTTGGGCATCTTCGGGGGAGAATTCAATTTTAGGCATCATGGATTTCGAATAAACCGCCTTGGGCCCATCCTTGAAGTACCCGGTCAGCCAGGCTGCGTCCCGCCGATCGCCTATATTGCTAAGGTCCGGCCCTACGGGCATACCGGCGCCATTTAAGGAGTGACACAGGGCGCATTCTTTCCGGCGGTAGACGTCCTCTCCGGGGACGCTCCCTTTTTCTGCCTCACCCTCTTCCGCCGCCTTGAGCGCGATCACCTTTTCACCCCCGGTTTTGAGGGTCAGCATATATTCCGTCAGCTCCTCCACCTCTTCTTCGGACAACCTGAAGTCGGGCATTAAGGAATAGGGGACTACACCCCTTGGGGACTTAAAATGTTCTATCAGCCACAGTTCCATTCTCCTGTTCCCCACATCCGTTAAGCTGGCGGCTACGATTCCCCCTTTTCCTTTGATTTTATGGCACGCGGCACATTTTATCTCGGTATATAACCCCGCGCCTCCGCTCGGTTCAGGGCGCTTTAAGCCCGCCTTATAGTCTCTTATGGCCACTTGCTTTGCCTCTCCGGCTTTCCTGGAACCGAGATAACCAGAGATCTCCTCGCCCGTATAGCTCAACATCAAGAGGGTGAGGGCATTCGCTTCATCGTCGGAAAGTCTGAAGTTGGGCATTTCCGTGTCAGGTGCGAGGAAGGCCGGATCTTTAAAATGCCTGAAGACCCAATCTGGGCTGCGATAGCCTGCCCTGTCATACACCCCCTCATGAGAAAGATCGGGACCGATATTTCTTTTTCCCACACCATTGACTTTATGGCAATTGAAACAGCCTTTGTCATCGAACAGTTTTTTCCCGAGAGTTAGAAGTGGCATGCCGGGAAGCTCTTCATCAACATGGCACTTTGAACAGGAGGCCTGGATGTACTTTATGGGAAGCATGGGGGCAAGTTCTGCTTGAATTTCCCAGTCTTGAGGATTCCCATGAGCCCTCTTGGCCGTTGTGGCTCTTCCGTCACCTCCGTGGCAAACCGCACAACCGAACTTGGCAAAGGGGTGTTGATCCGGATTGGGATGGGTCTTGTAAGGCTCCTCCGCCTTAGCAAACCTGGAATCTTCCGCACCCAAATGACAGGTCATACAACGGTCCACACTTTTAAGACCATCCAACATGACCTGTTTTATTCCCACCTTACGGTTTTTTACAAACGCCCTTTCCCGCTCGTCCTTGGCATTCTCCAGTTCCATTTGGTAGAATTTTTTCTGAAAGCCCTTCCAGTCACGGTTGTAATCGTTGAAAATCATGACAGCGAAGACAATCAATAAGACCACACTCAATCCGGCAAACACCCTATACATCAACCATCCTCCTGATAGTGTCGTATCCCAGAAATAATGGGATACGACACTCGGTCAGCGAGCTCGCAGGTTTGAAAAAACCCCCATCTCAAACCTCATAAATATAATTGCTATCGACGACTTGCCCTTTGTCCACAAGGATCTTTTCGTCTCCAGTGAGGACCACCTTGAACCATTCCAGGGGCCGAGGGGCGGCCCCTTTTAATACCTTGCCATTTCGGGCGAAGGCACTCCCATGACAGGGGCAGAGGAATTTTCCATATTGATCGTCCCAATTTACAGTACATCCCAGGTGGGTACAGATTGCGGAAACACATCGAAGGCCCTCTTCGTCGCGAACAATGAAGACCTTATGCTCTTCCACATAACTCACGGCCTCCTCCGGGAAGGCATCAACCTTGCCCAATTTAAAAATTCTGGGAGGTTCATTCAGGGCGTTTGGAAACAGGAAGCGTACACCGGAAAAGATTACCCCTCCAATGAGGGCCAAGAATGCGCCCCATCCCACAATCAGGAAAAATTTTCTCCTGGGAATATCTTCACCCTCTTTTTCCTTCTGAATCTCCATCGAGCCATTCACCTTTCATGTCCCCCTGTATGTCACATGGTCCTTTCGGTCAATCCTTCGACAACCGGTTTGCTCCCGGGCAGATGACAGTTTATACACTCATTGGAAGCGGCAAGACCGTTGTGGCAGGACCCAAAACAGCGCGCCATCATAATGCCGTAAGGATAGATGTCGTCCTCGAAGTCCTGGACATCCTCCACTGAATTTAGATGTTCACCATCCTTTAAAAGAACACCCCCTGCTGAAGCAAAGGGAAGACCCAGGTTGTGACAGTTGCCACAGTCTTTATAGTTCGTGCCAGCATAAACCCTAAACCACCTATCCCGGTTGCTGTGGTTGCCATGGGAAAACCTTATGCCGTCATTTTGAATATCAAAGAACCAGTTCTTTTCCTTGTATTCCCTGATCGTATCGATACCCTTCTTGTAATCCTCGTTGTATTCCGGGATGATTCTGTCCACAACCTCTTTGTATGAAGGACTCTCCTCTTTTTCAGGTGTCCCCTCATGTGACCCTTTTAGCTTCATGGCCGCTGCTTCCATCGGCTGAAGCGCCCTGCTTCCGGGCACATGACACCATGCACAGTTGGCTGGTGCAGTGGTCGTTTCATCATGGCAGGTAAAACAACTCGCCTCCTGGACCCCGTAAGGGAAAATATCATCCTTGGCCGCACGGATTGCCTCCACCGTGTTGAGGTGTTCTCCCTCTCCGAGCAACAGACTGTACACCTCATCGGTCTTGAGCAAACCGAGATTGTGGCAGTTGCCGCAGTCATCATACCCTGTCCCAAAGTACGCCTTGAACCATCGGTCCCTTCGCTTATGGTTCCCGTGAGAAAAACGGATATTCCCGTTTTGAATATTAAAGGTCCACCTTTTCTCCTCAAACTTCCCGATTTGCTTCGATTCGCCTTTTGAGGTCTCGGCTGCATTCGCGTTCTGCTTTCCCATGGCTTCCCTTTGATCCCAAAATCCTAAAAGAAAAAGAGAACTTAGAAAGATCACAGTACACAAAGCGGTGATGATTATTCCCAGCTTTTTCATCGTTCAAACCTCTTCGTTATTCCTGATCCCAGGAACAAATCAGACAAGACCTCCTCGGGACAGTCTAAAATATTGGAAAATGAATTTCGACCAGAAAAGGCGGTCATTTCATATTGCGTTTTTGTGCCCTCTACTGCCGGTTGTGAAAATTAGCCTTTACAACCGGCCACTCCGGGCACATATGGTGGGTCTTAATCTATTAGGGATTATTTCCCCACCTATTTATCGAGTCGTCATTCCGGCGTACGCCGGAATCCAGAAATATGAACTGGATGCCCCCGGCTTACTAATTGCCGGGGCAGGCTTATCAGGTCCGGCATGACATCTGATTCCCTGCTGCTCTACGGTGGGGTAGTGAATTGGCTTTT
>JAQYVK010000275.1 GCA_030145585.1 Desulfatiglandales bacterium
CAAAACAACTTCAGATTTCAAGGTCTTCTATGTCGTGATCCTGTTTTTGTCATTAGAATTTTGGTAATTCGATATTGTTTCGTATTTCGATATTCGGTATTCGGATTTTGCTATCTCTATGAGTTGTCTGTCTTGATAAATTTTTATGCCACAAAGTACGCAAAATTTAAAACTAAGATACTTACAGGCCTCACGACATGACGGCCCTTCTGACAAGGGCTTTTACAATCTGGACTTTGTAGCCGTTTTTACTCAACGGCGTTGCATCGACAACTGCTCTCTCTGCTGCCTCGGCCGCCGATCTTTCCGTTATTGTCTCTCCCAAAAGGCATTCTTCCGCCTTCACAGCCCGATAAGGCTTGGAGGCGACCCCACCCAACACGATTCTTGCGTCGCTGACGACCTTCCCCTCTATCTTGATAACTGCAGCCACGCTTACGATGGCAAAATCAATGGTCTTTCTCAGCCTGAATTTGATGAACTTTTGTTTTGAACCAAATGGGATTTCTGGGATCTCCAGGCGTGTTATAAGCTCGTCATGCTTGAGAATGTTCCCAAAAGGGGTATAGAGTTCATCGATGGGAATCAGCCTCCTCCCGCTTGAACTCACCGTCTTTATCCTGGCATCCATCGCAAGAAGTGTCGTCGCCATGTCTGAGGGACAAACCGATACGCAGCCGCTTTCACCCATGATGGCATGGTACTGGTTTTCTCCTCCACGGGCATAGCATTTTCCTTCTTCGCGCTTTCTCCTGCAGTCGTAGGAGATACCCGTATCCGGCGACCGTCTATAATACCAGCACCTCGAATCCTGGCAAAGGTTCCCTCCGATCGTGGCCATGTTCCTGATGTGAGGTGACGCAATGGAATGAGCAGTCTCAAAAAGGATTGGGTATTTATCTTTTATCAAGCCGGATCTCTCAAGATCGTTTATCAAAGCGAGGGTCCCGATTGCAATGCCGTGGGAATTTACTACAATGGTCTTTAACCGCTTAATGGGTTTTATATTTACCAGCACGTCCGGCAATAACACCCTATTCTTCATCAGTGAAATTACGTCGATGCCGCCGGAAAACAGCTTTGCTTTTCCCTCGTAACTATTGAGCATGGAAATGGCTTCATCGACTGTTGAGGCGCTATGGTATTCCGGGTGTATCGGTCTGTCCCAGTGCTTACTGAGCCATGACAGTGTTTTTTTGATCTCATTTTCCTCAAAAGATCTGTTTAACATTTTATAACCCCCTAACTTCTATTTTTACAAATTCTGAAAAAGTTGTGGTCGTTTCCTTCACCATCAAACTTTCGAGAAGTCTTTGCCTTCCAACTCTTTAAGAACATGTTCAGGAGTTAGAGATCCGCAATACATCCTGACTCCTGTAGCATTATATACTGCATTGGCAGTGGCCGGAGCAAGCGCGGTCATTGCCGTTTCACTGAATCCTTTTGCGCCGAAAGGTCCCCAGGCACTGGGTCTCTCCACTAGGATCCTGTGATGATCTTTACTGCCCGGCATATCCAGAAACGTCATCAGCTTATAGTCGAGCATGTTCGGGTTCATCACAACCCCTGTTCTTGGATCGATGATGTACTCTTCACTACGAACCCACCCACAGGCCATGGTTAAACCAAGATCTATCTGGTTCTCAACAATAAGGGGGTTTATGGTCCTCCCTGTGTCGTGCCCTGAATAAATGCTGAGCACATCTATTTCGCCGGTCTCAGTATCAACCTCCACCTCAACAATTGTAACAGCCGCAGCATATGCATGAATAACTTTGCCCGTTTTTTCATCGATGATGGTTTGATAGAGTGGATTGTTGCCCTTACCGGTAATCTGCCAATTGTCAAAGCAGATCTCCGCTATGGACACTGACTTGGAACTTCCCTTGGCGTAAATAATGCCTTCTTTTGTTTCAAGATCATCAACCGGGACATCCAACCTCTGTGAGGCCAGCTCCAACAGCTGCCTCTTTGCGTCCTCGGCGGCAATTCTGGCCGAATTCACGGGACTGGACGTCCCACTGCTCGCCACATTTCCAATAGCTGCCGGTGCTGCGCTGGTGTCTGATAGGTTGAGACTTACATCTTCATACCTTATACCCAAGGCCTCAGCCACCACCTGGGCTGTTGCCGTTGCAAAGCCCTGACCTATTTCCACCGCGCCCGACAATACCGTTGCAGAGCCATCCTGATTCATCTTTACAATGGCAGAAGACCGCCAGAAGGATGTATGATGCATGCCAATGGAAATGCCAATACCTTTTCTCTTATACCCGTCAACGGCCATGGGTGTCCGCCATCCCATCCATTTCTCTTTCCATCTCGCTTTTTCGGCACACCTCTCAATCAGTTCCGGAAGACTATCCAGATCCGAGCCGAGTATCCCCCACTTGATGGGGCCGTAAAGGACCTGCTCATATTCCATGGCCTTATCGCCATGTCTCATACAGTTCTTGAGCCTGAACTCCATGGGATCCATCTCGATTTTTTCAGCGGCTTCATCGATAATCCTCTCAACACTGTATATCGCTTCAGGATCCCCGAATCCGTTCATGGGGCCGTACCCCAGGATATTCGTCAGGACACCCACTGATTCAACCTTGGAATTCTGCCATTCATAGAGCATTGAACAGGCACCAAGAATAGCTGAGCCTTGACAGATATATTGGACGACGGTGTCGCTGCCCCATTCGGCGACGATATTGCTGTACATGGATGTTATGGTTCCGTCATTCTTGACTCCAATCTTATTATAGTTTTTATACCTGATGCGGTGGTGGGTCCCGATCGCATCCTCAGCCCTGCTGAATGCCGCTTTTGCTGGTCTTCCGGTCCTTTTTGCTATAAGAGCCGTCAGGGTCGCGGTTTTATCAGGCGTCTTTCCACCATACCCTCCAACAGTATGACCGGCGATGATCCGGATGTTTCCTTGAGAGATACCCAGACTGCCGGACAGATCCCTCAAAAGATACAACGGCAGCTGCGTGTCGGCCCAACAAGTCAATTTTTCCCCCTCCCACTCGCATACGACCGAGCGTGGCATGGGAGAACAGTTATATTGTAGGGGTGTAATGTAGGTACCATCCAATATATGGTCGGCCTCCGCAAATCCCTTTTCCACATCTCCGACTACCAACCGCACATATCCGTCCTCTTCGATCCTCGGGATATCGACGATTTCAGTGCCGTGGTAGATATTGGAGTCGTAGTCCTGATGGGCCAGGGGGGCATCCGCTTCCATGGCTCTCTCGAAATCGATAATTGCCGGGAGGATTTCGTATTCAACATCGATGAGTCTTGACGCTTCTTCGGCTATTTCAGGCGTCAGCGCCGCGACCGCCGCCACCTCTTCACCGGGGCGGTGGACCGTCTCATCAAGCAAAAATTCGAATTTTCTTTGAGGATGGACTTTAGGCACATTCTGATGGGTTAAGACGCATTTTACGCCCGGCAGTGCTTCAGCCTTTGAGGTGTCAATGTCTTTAATCCTGGCATGGGCGTGTGGACTCCTCAAAAATTTCACATGCAGCATATTCGGTAATTGGATATCCGGTACATACCTGGCTTCCCCTTTTACCTTTCCAATAGCGTCCTTTCTCGGGACCTTCTTTCCCAGTACAGAAAATTGATCAGCCATTTTACTCTCCTGCTTTCATCTCTTGGACCGTGAATAACACACATTCCGTTATTCTCTGATAGTTACCGCACCTACACAGATTCCCGGAAAGGGCAGCCCTTACGTCATCTTCGTCCGGTTCCGGATTTTCATCAAGCAGGGCCTTGGCCGTTAAAATCATTCCGGGTGTACAAACACCGCACTGCATGCCGCTTCTCTCGACAAAAGACGCCTGTATTGGATGCAACTCCCCGGTGTCGGCGTCGGCCAACCCCTCGATAGTCATGATCTCCGTGCCCTCGGCGTCAATGGCAAGCATCATACAGGATAAAACAGGTCTCCCATCCATCAGCACAGTGCAAGCGCCGCAATCCCCTTCGTTGCACATAAGTTTTATGCCGGTCAACCCGATCTCATTTCTTATCACGTCAGCCAATGTGGCTGTTCCTTCCACCTTGATCTCATAGGTGAGACCATTGACATTAAGTGCCAAATCCATCTTTGACATGTTACTACCCCCCCCAATCAACTACCACCCCTGAAAAGGGTGGCTTGAATCATGACCCTAAAAGGGTCTAAATAGGTGTATAAAATGAATTCAAATGACAAATGTCAAAGTCCAAATTCTAAATGAATGTCACATGACAAACCCCAAAACAAACAATCACGAAAGCACCCGCCGACGCTTGCCCGCTAATAGCGGGCCGGCTATGGCGGCCAGGCGAAACTTCGAAAGCACGAAATAGGAAAAGTTTTTGGACGCAGATTAACCCGCCGTCGCTAAAACCAAAGCTATGGCGAGGCAGGCAGGATCTATACGATTTATTTAAGCATTGAGAAAAAGATTGTATAACATAAATAGATAAAGGGCGTAAGGCACAAGGCATAAGACACACGGTAAGAAAAGATTTTCTTCGACCTCGCTTTTAAACCTTCAGTCTTCAGCCTTCAGTCTTCAGCCTTTCATCTGTTGTATGGCCTGTCCTACCGCTCTTTTCACGAGGACTGCCACCATCTTCCGCCTATATTCGGCAGAGCTTCGTAAATCATCTATTGGTCGTGATTCAAGCGCTGCGGCCTGGCCCGCCTCCTGAAGAACCGTATCGTCCGGTCTTTTTCCCTTTAAAATCTTTTCCGCTTTATTTGCCCGGATGGGAGTGGGCGCTACAGCCCCAAGGCCTATCTTTACATCTTTGATGATCTCCCCATTCATAACGACCAATGCGGCCACCCCAACAGCAGCCAGGTCGTGGCCTTTTGCCCTGGTGTGTTTCAAGTAAACACTCCCGCTATTGGGCGGCAGGTTCGGTATCCGGATATCGATAAGGACCTTCCGGTCTGTGAGAACCGTCATACCTGGGCCGGTAAAAAAATTCTCTAATGAGACGTTCTCACTTCCGTCTGAACCTTCAATCTTTACAATTGCGCCCATCACGATAAGTGGTGTAGCGGTTTCCGCAGAGGGAGCCGCATTACAGAGATTGCCCCCAATCGTAGCCCTACTGCGAATCAGCGGGGTCGCCATTTTGCCGGCCGCCTGATAAAGTGCGTGGTATCTGCTTTTTATGAGCGAAGATTTTTCAATGGAAGTGATCTTTGTCAACGGTCCGATCCGAAGACCATCCTCCTTGTCATGGACGATATAATCCAGTCCCTTGATACCTTCGACGCTGATTAGATATTCCGGCAGGGTGACTCTCTTTTTCATCTGCACCAAGATATCCGTACCACCAGCCACAATCCGAGCCTTTTCTCCATGTGCCGAGAGCAGGGATACAGCCTCTCCGATTGACGTTGGTTTAAGGCGCTCAAAGTGATTCATGGGCTGTCCTCCGATATTGTAGAAGTCATCTCAAAAATGCCAAATAGTCCGATCTCTTCGTCCGGCTTGAATCCTAATCCTCAAAATATTTACATATATTCCTGCGGTTAATATCCTGCGCCGTCCTTGACCTCGAACCATTTTTCTATTTTTGAAATGACTTCTATTAAGTTCGTTCGTTACAACGCATGGTTTCACCACGGAGCCACTGAGATCCCAGAGGGGAAGCACTGCATTTGTTTTTAGCCACGGACCCACACAGACTTACACAGACATTGGAACCTGTTTTGCTTAAAATACCCGCGTAGCGGGCTTCAATTGCGTGTTACGCAATTGAATACAGGGATAAGGCTGAATGTGACAGAATAAACTTGATTATTCTGTCACATTCAGCCTTATCCCATAATTTTAAGCAAAACCCATTACCTCATTCTCATATCACTCACTAGTAAACGATAGAACCATGTCCCGGAATGTCCGCGTGTGTCTGTGGCCGATCATAGAGATCCTGTCAATCCTGCCTAATTCTCTGTGCCCTCTGTGCCTCAAGAGACCCACGCATAAGCGGGGGGAACGGGTGGTAAATTTATATCTATTTTGGACAATCATGGAATTGTCAATTAAACCAATTCCTCTCACTTCATGTGATAAGGGATATACGTAGCTATCTGTGGAAATATCATGATGACTATAATGGCCGCCACGCTGGAGATAAGGAAAGGCCAAATCCCTTTAAAGATGGTGTTCATGGGGACATCTTTCGCCACCCCCTTGAGTATGAAAACATTCAGACCTACCGGCGGGGTGATCAGTCCTATTTCCAGGACAATGACCATAAGGACACCGAACCAGATAGGATCAAATCCCATGGAAGTGAGGATCGGGAAAAGAATCGGAATGGTCAGAATGATCATGGCAAATCCATCCATGATGCAGCCCAGTACGATATAAAGAAAGAGGATTCCGCTCAAGACGACAAATCGGTTCACTTCAAGAGTCTGGAGATAATCAGCGAGGTGCATGGGAAGCTGTGAAACGCTCATAAAGACATTGAAGACGCTGGCGCCGATGAGGATAAGAAAGATCATCGAAGTTGTCTGCATGGAATCTCGAAGACAGAAGATGAGTGATTTGAAATTCATTCGCCTTCTGAACAATGCGATGACAAATGCCCCGAAGGCCCCTACCCCGCCGGCCTCTGTGGGTGTAAAGATACCGGAATAGATCCCTCCCATGACAAGGACAAAAAGAATCAGCATGCCCCAGGTTCCCTTCAGTGACAGGATCTTTTCCTGTAAAGTCGTTTTTTTTCCTCGCGGGCCTTTCTCCGGTTTGATTATACAGGTGATATATACGGTTGCCATGTAGAACAGGGTCAGCAGGATACCGGGGAGGATCCCTGCCATGAAGAGTTTGCCAATCGACTCTTCGACCATTATGCCATATATAACAAAACCGATACTGGGCGGAATGAGGATCCCCAACGTCCCCCCGACGGCAATACTTCCCGCGGCCAGGCCGGGATCGTAGTTATACTTTTTCATTTCCGGCAGGGCGACCGCTCCCATGGTTGCGGCCGTCGCAAGGGAGGACCCGCAAATGGCCCCGAAAAAAGCGCAGCCTACGATGGTGGCCATGGCCAGCCCACCCGGCAGTTGCCCAAACCAGGAGTCAACCGTTCGGTAGATATCCGCACTGATCCCGGATTGAAAGGCGAATTGCCCCATTAACACGAACAGAGGCAAGACCGTAAAGGTGAATTGATGCGCGGTGGAGTAAGGGACGACACCGAAGAGACTGACAGAGGTTTCAAAGTCGGCCAAAAGACCAAAGCCCAAAAACCCAATTAACGCCATGACGATGCCGATGTACATTCTCATGCATAGCAGGAGAAACAAGAGGGCGATTCCTAAAACACCTATCAGTTCCATGCTCATGACTTAAATGTTCCTATGATCTTTATGCAATCCCGCAGGAGTTCGATGCCCATGGCGAGGCAACCGAAAGCAACGACGAATACAAAGGGGTAAACCGGAATCGGTACCGTACCGGTCGTTTCCATGGTATCGTAAAGCTCTAAGGCTGTGAGGCTGCTTCTCCAGGTTATCAGTAAAAGGATGAAGATGGTTGCTCCATGGTTGAAGAGATCCACAAAGGCTTGTTTCCTTTGTGATAGATGACTCACAAAGATATCCACGGCCACATGGCCTTTTCGGAATTGTGTGTAAGCCATGGAAAAGAAAACGATAATGACCATCATGAATTCGGACACTTCATAGGCCCCTAATAGGGGACTGTTGAATATATAGCGTAGCACCACATCGACGGTCGTTAGGAGCATCATGCAGAAAACACAGATAACACTTATCCAGCCTAGGGTGGTGGTGACAACACCTGATTTCTCAATCTGGGTTTCACTCATTTCTTATCCCAT
>JAQYVK010000276.1 GCA_030145585.1 Desulfatiglandales bacterium
AATTTCGGATTTCGACATTCGGCCCGCCCTGGCGCGACTTTATTGGGCCTAGCTATTTGTTACTGTGATTTATATAAATGATAGCTTTACATCGAATCAAATGAATCCAGGTCTGGGCCAGGGATTTCGAATTTAAACACCTTATATCATAGTTCTTTACGGAGCCACTTGACTCTGTACTTGCTTAAAAGACGAGGGTTTCCAGAAACCAATAAAAGGGTGTTAGGGCTTTGAAATACAACAGACAACTGAAATACTATTTCCTGAAGTTTATTCGACTGCGGGGAGAACCCCAGGAACTCGCCCTCGGTCTGGCCTTAGGTATTTTTACAGGCATGATGCCCATCATGCCCTTTCAGTCGGCCCTCGCAGTAGCGCTGGCCCTCATTTTTAAAGGAAGCAAAATAACAGCCCTCATCGGCACCTGGGTGAGCAATCCCTTGAACTGGTACTTCCTCTACTATTACAGTTACCGGATAGGTGCATCTTTAATGGGGCTTTCCACGAAAGACGGAATCTTTCCCTCCGTGATGACATCCTTTCAAAATGGTGAAAATGTCTTCATTGTCTTTGGAAAGATTCTCGGAGCCGGCAGTACCATTATTTTTGCCTTTCTCTTCGGGGGATTTCTGATGGGGGTCGTTGTTTCGATGCCTTCCTACTTTTTGTTTTTAAGAATTTTTCAATTCATCCGAAAATGGCGTGAGGAAAGGAGAAATCGCAGGTCTTGGCGGAGAGAAAACCTGTAAAGAGGGGGCTTGGATTCAGACCCAATAAGCGGCTCGGTCAGCATTTTTTGAGAGATCCGAATATAATCCATGAAATCATCCACCGAGCCGGATTTACTCCATCCGATCACATTCTGGAAATCGGGGCGGGAATGGGAGCCCTGACCCTTCCTCTAGCGGAATCGGTTCGACACATATCGGCAGTAGAAAAAGATACCCGGTTAACCCGATTACTTGGAAAAAGGCTTTCCCGTGAGGGGATCAAGAATGTGACCCTCATCAACGCGGATATTTTGAAATTTGACATTAATGGGTTGCAAGCCCTTCCCGGAGAGAAAATTCAGGTCATCGGCAATCTGCCTTATAACATATCTTCACCCTTTCTTGAGCAACTCATCAATCACCGGAAGCTGGTGGATAGAGCCATTCTCATGTTTCAGGTCGAACTTGCTCGGAGATTGGTCTCTCCTCCCGGGAACAAGGTCTATGGGGCCATTACGGTCCTGATACAGTATCATGCCAGAATCTCTCCCCTCTTGGAGGTCCCCAACG
Source organism: Desulfatiglandales bacterium (assembly GCA_030145585.1). GTDB lineage: Bacteria > Desulfobacterota > DSM-4660 > Desulfatiglandales > HGW-15 > JAQYVK01. The sequence continues at coordinate 1,281 of JAQYVK010000276.1, forward strand.
AGGCCTTTTATCCCAAACCAAAAGTGGGGTCCATGGTCCTGGAACTCGATTTCACTCGGCCTCACCCTGGTAGAGCAGGAGATGAGAAACTCTTTACAAACGTTGTGCGAAGCGCCTTTGCCCATCGACGCAAAACAATTTTGAATTCTCTAAAAGGGTCCCCAATTCCATGCCCTTATGAGGATTTTACCAAGGCGTTGAATCAATGTGACATCGACCCTGGGAAAAGGGCTGAGGAACTCAATATTGACGACTTCTTATGTCTCAGCGCCGCCTTGGAACGGATTTCTTGACAATTGGATGGGCAAATGTTAGTTTTTAGGATTTTAAATGCCTCGGCTCATTGGAGTTTTCCAAAAAGAAGGACAAGTATCCAAACCACATTCACGATCTAATGCCGTGTGATCTCCTGAACCGTAATTCTTGAAACACTCGACGAGATTGGAAGACCTGTTATGTTCCCATCAGTTCAAAAAAAAGCTGATGGGACGAATGAACCATGGAAACAATAGAATCCAGTAAGATCATGCAGGAGAGATGCGACGCTTTTAGGCTGTCGGGACAGACTATCAGCCTTGTGCCGACTATGGGGTTTTTTCATGATGGCCATCTGGAGTTGATGAGAGCCGGAAAAAGACTTGCCGATCAAATGGTAGTGAGTATTTTCGTCAACCCGATTCAATTCGGGCCCTCGGAAGATTTTGAGGTGTACCCTCGCGACATGGAAGGGGATCTGTCAAAGGCCCAGGACGTCGGTGCGGATTATATTTTTTGCCCTTCGACTGAAGAGATGTATTCGGGTGGTTTCCAGACAATTGTTTCGGTTCAAGAAGTGACAAAACATCTCTGCGGGTTATCGCGGCCGTCCCATTTTGAGGGTGTCACCACGGTGGTTGCTAAACTGTTCAACACCACAAAACCCCATTTGGCTATTTTCGGGCAGAAGGACTACCAGCAATTAACCGTTATCAGTCGTATGGTAGAAGACCTGAATATGGGTATCAAAATTGTCGGTGTTCCCACAGTGCGTGAGCCTGATGGTCTTGCCATGAGTTCCCGAAACAGTTACCTGAGCCCTGAGGAAAGGGAATCCGCACTTTGCCTTAAAAAATCTCTCGATCTTGCTGAAAACTTATTCCGTCAAGAAGAATACAACGCCGAAAAGATCATCGCGGAAGTCGAACAATTGATACTCAGCCATGCATCCACTGAAATAGAATATGTCAAAATATGCCACTCGGCAAGTCTGGAAGATGTGGAAACTGTTGAAGAGAAAAGCCTCCTGGCCCTTGCTGTGAAGGTGGGTCAAACCCGGCTGATTGATAATTGTTTGATTGGAAAAACATCCGGAAATGTACCGGATTCTAATTCATAACCAGAATGTGGAATGGTGAAGAACCCCGACCAAAGGTCGGAGTTCTTCTAAAGAAAAAGCCTAATAGATTTGGAGGATCTGGCGGCCGAACTACATTGATGATTCATCCCCTTTCAAAGCACGGGGCGTTCTGGCTTTTTCTCGTAGAGCAAAGCGATACCCATCATAAAGGTTCGAGGTCAAGGACCTATAAAATAGAACCGGCCCGCCACAAAAAATAGGCGGGTAAATATCGAATAAAGAATATCGAAAGGAAAAAAACTTCATAATTCAACATTCCTTGTTCGAAATTCGATATTCGTTTTTAATTCGCTTGAATCTTTACCCGCCGGTTCTTTGGCGGGCCTCGACCCCTTGAATCCTTTTAAAATTACGATTCAAGCCTGGAGCGGAGATCGGGCGATTTGGCATTATTGAGATGGCTTCTAATGTGAAATATAAATAGGCTCATGGGCCCTAAACCCATACCGAAAGATGAATATGAAAGGAGAACTACATGAAAACAGCAAATTTTCTATTTACTTCCGAATCAGTCACTGAGGGACACCCGGACAAGGTTTCCGATCAAATATCTGACCATATCTTGGACAGGATGCTCGAGCAGGACCTATCGGCCCGCGTCGCTTGCGAGACCATGGTCACCACCGGAATGGCCATTGTAGCCGGTGAGATCACCACCACCGCGTACGTGGACATACCTAACGTAGTGCGAGAGACCATTAAGGATATTGGTTATAAAAACTCTTCCATGGGTTTTGACTGGGAAACCTGTGCAGTGATCTCTACCATTGACAAACAATCCCCTGATATTGCTATCGGCGTCAATGACGGCTCGGGGCTCTTTACGGAACAGGGTGCCGGCGACCAGGGGCTCATGTTCGGATACGCATGCAATGATACCCCAACCTTGATGCCCATGCCGATCTTTTTGGCCCACGGCGTCACAGAGAAACTGGCCGATGTGCGAAAGTCTGGAAAACTGCCCTGGTTGAGACCGGACGGAAAATCACAGGTGACTGTAAGTTACATTGACGGTAAACCCGATAGGGTCCATACCATTGTTATCGCAGCCCAGCACAATCCCGAGGTGGATTATGACACCCTGCGTGATGCCATCATTGAAGAGGTCATCAAAAAAGTGGTTCCTGCGGAGCTGCTGGATGAAAAAACCCAATATTTTATCAACACCACAGGGAGGTTTGTGGTGGGGGGTCCTTTGGGAGACTGTGGATTGACGGGAAGAAAAATCATTACGGATACCTATGGCGGATTTGGTTATCACGGTGGGGGCGCCTTTTCCGGCAAGGATCCCTCCAAAGTAGATAGAAGCTCTTCCTATATGTGCCGCTACATTGTGAAGAATATTATTGCTGCAGGCCTTGCTGAAAAATGTGAGATTCAGATCGCCTACACCATCGGCCGCGCAGAGCCCGTCTCTATCATGGTAGGGGCCTATGGTTCCGGCGTCGTTTCCAGCGAGGAATTGACCGAAATCGTGAGAAAAGAGTTCGACCTTCGCCCAGCTGCCATTATCGAAAGGCTCGATCTCCTGAGACCCATATACAGAAAAACAACCAACTACGGCCACTTTGGCCGGGAACTTCCGGAATTTACCTGGGAAAAGACAGACCTTACTGAGACCCTTAAAAAGGCCGTAAAATAAGAAAAGTCTTATTGACTGAACTGTGACGAAGAAATGAGGAATACCTATGGATTATGACATCAAAGATATCAACCTGGCCGATAAAGGTCGTTTAAGAATAGAGTGGGCAGAGATGAGCATGCCTGTCTTGAGAAAAATCAGGACTCGGTTTCAGACCGAAAAACCTTTAAAGGGACTCCGGCTCTCCGCCTGTCTCCATGTGACCACCGAAACGGCCGGCCTTGTAAAAACCCTGAAGGCGGGTGGTGCGGATGTCGCACTCTGCGCATCCAATCCCCTCTCTACACAGGATGACGTGGCTGCATCTCTCGTGGCGGATGATGAGATTCCAGTTTTCGCCATCAAGGGCGAGGACAACCGGACCTACTATGATCATATCCTTTCCGCCCTGAAACACAGACCGCATATCACCATGGATGATGGAGCAGATGTGGTGGGCTCGCTCCACTTCATTGCCCTCAACAAATGGGCTGAACTGGACGAGAAAATCCGAGAATGGGGAAAAAGTTTGTCGGACAGTGAACGAATAGATTTTCTCTCCACCATCAAGGGGGGGACCGAGGAAACCACTACCGGTGTCATTCGTCTTCGAAGCATGGAGAAAGATGGTGTATTGCAGTTCCCGATCATTTCCGTCAACGATGCCGATACGAAACATCTATTTGATAATCGTTATGGTACCGGCCAGAGCACGGTGGATGGCATTATCCGGGCCACCAATCGTCTCTTGGCAGGCAGTTCTTTTGTGGCCAGCGGATATGGCTGGTGCGGCAGGGGTGTGGCTATGCGCGCTAAAGGACACGGAGCCCACGTCATTATCTGTGAGGTAGACCCTCTCAGAGCCCTTGAAGCGGTGATGGATGGGTTTCAGGTCATGCCCATCGCCGAAGCAGCCCCTCTGGGTGATTTTTTCTGCACCCTGACGGGAGATATCAACGTCATCCGCAAGGAACACTTTCCGAGCATGAAGGATGGTGCTATCATCAGCAACTCAGGCCACTTTGATGTGGAACTGGATCTCAAAGGGTTAAAGGAACTCTCCACCTCAACGCGCACCATCCGGGAATTCGTAGAGGAGTACACCCTCGATAATGGCCGACGGATCTACCTTCTCGGAGAGGGAAGGCTAATAAACTTGGCCGCCGCAGAGGGGCATCCGTCCAGCGTGATGGATATGAGCTTTGCCAATCAGGCCCTCTCCGCCGAATACATGTCCCTCCAGGGCGACAAATTGGATAAGCGGGTCTACCCCGTGCCTCCGGATATCGACAAGGAAATCGCCCGACTCAAGCTGGAATCCTTGGGGGTCAAGATAGACACCCTCACGCCCGAGCAGGAGAAATACCTCTCGTCCTGGGAGATGGGAACGTAAGTGACCGCGAACGTTGTTCGCTCGAGGACCGGGAATTTCATCCCCTCGAGGCCAGAGGCACCCCCCCCCTCAAGCGTGCCGGTTGTTAATGCTTATTTTTTTACAACCGGCCCGCCCCTCAAGACCGCAGGTCGATCCTCAAGTCCCGCTCTGCGAGACGCTCCTCAAGACCGTCAGGTCGATCCTCAAGCGCAGCGCTCTATTTTTCCATCCATTCACGATGCATTTCCCGAAGTCTCCCATTTTTAATCGCCTTGCGGATCCGGCCCATCAATGTTTCAAGGAAATGGAGATTATGAATGGCTGCCAGACGCACCCCCAGGGGCTCTCCTGACAGGAACATGTGTCTTAGATAAGCCCGGGAATAGTGAGAGCACGTTTGACAGGAGCACCCTTCATCAACCGGCAGGGGATCATTCTTGTATTTCTCATTCCGGATGTGGATTCTGAATCGCTCCTCCTCCTTCTTGAAAAGTGTCCCTGTGCGGGCCAGTCTTGTCGGCGCCACACAGTCAAAGAGATCTATCCCCCTTTTCACTATTTCGAAGATGTCCTCCACTGTCCCGATCCCCAGCAGATGTCGCGGTCTGTTTTCTTGCAAAAGAGGAATCGACCACTCAAGAACCTGGTGCATATCTTCCTTGGACCTGCCGAGGGACCCACCAATAGCATATCCTTCAAAATCCCGGTCCGAAATAAAAGCGGCGCTCTCCTCCCTCAAATCCCGGTAGGCTCCACCCTGTACAATCCCGAATAGGGCTTGTAGGCCATCCCGGTTTTCCCGGAAGGCTTTCAAAGACCTTTCAGACCATCGGTGGGTTCGCTCCATGGCCGCCTTTGTATAGGCGTAATCATGAAGTGGTGAGGTACATTCGTCCAGGACCAAAATAATGTCGGCGCCCAATTTCATTTGAATCCCGATGACCCCTTCAGGTGTAAAGCGACGGCGCGACCCGTCCAGATAGGAGGTAAACGTGGCGCCGGTTTCGTCAATATTTACCAGTGGTTTTCCCTTTTTAGAATCATAATGTCCCCCCCGATCCTCACCTCCGGGGAAGATGGGGGCGATCTTTCCTACACCATGTTCTTTAGCCGCGCCCAGACTGAAAATCTGAAAGCCACCCGAATCGGTCATGAGGGGCCCATCCCAGCCCATGAATCGATGGAGCCCACCCATTTGTCTGATCAGGTCTTCTCCTGGTTGAAGATGCAAATGGTACGTATTGGAGATCACCACCTGGGTGCCGATCTCCTTAAGGTCTTGCACCGACATGGCCGTCACCGATCCCAGGGTCCCCACAGCCACAAAGGAAGGCGTCTCGATGATCCCATGGGGAGTGACCAGCCTCCCGGTCCTCGCATCCCCGTCTTTAGCAAATATTTCAAAACGGAACATAGTACCCCAAAAGAATTCAGGAGTCAGGAGTCAGAATCCAGAAAAAATCAATCACGAAAACACGAAATAACGAAAGCACGAAACTAAAACTTTTCTAAATATTGCCTGCTAACCACAAACAATTTTTCGCCGTTCACTGTTCACCTTCCCTTGCGCCCTACGCCTTGTGCCTTGCACCTCTTTTCTTTATCCAGCATCCAGCTTCGCTTCGCTTTGCATCTCATCTATTCCACATTCCCTGTTTACTCGTCTCTTGTCACTCGTCACTGTTCACTTTCCTTTGCGCCATGCGCCCTACGCCCTGAGCCTTGTAGAAGCCATCTCAAAAATAGAAAAATGGTTCGAGGTCAAGGACCTGCAAAATAGAACCGCAGAATATCGAAGTAAAAAACTTCATAATTCAAAATTTCTTGTTCGAAATTCGATATTCGTTTTTTTATTCGCTCGAACCCTCGACCCCTTGAATCCTTGGACCCTTCTATCATTACGATTCAAACCGGACGCAGAGATCGGGCCATTTGGCATTTTTGAGATGGCTTCTAATAAAATATCGTCCTGACCTTATGATACGGCCTTTCCCTATACCGATCCTGCTGACCCATGTTCCAGAGGATCCCATCGATTTCGAATGCTCTTAGGTCCTGTCCCCTGCGACCCATTTCCCGCCTGACCTCTTCAACCGCCCAAATGGTATTGGCCCTGATCTCCACCTCATTAAGGCCTCCCGGTTCCAGAAGAATCCCTGTATCCACCCGCCGTGCCAGATCTTTCTCGTACTCAAGAATACCTAAATGGCGGAGAACCTGTGGGAGTTTGTAATCCGCAAAGGCAGTCAATTGATCCATGTCATTAAAAGCCCCCCAGTCTTTTCCCTGGAAAGTTCCATAGAGGTCTGCGACAAAGATCTGTGCCCTTTTGTAAAAAAAGACCTGTAGTCCTTTATAATCGGCCACGTCTCGGAAAGATTCAAATTGCATGGCCAACAATTGTATAAGTTCTACGGCCGAACCTTCGGCCGCTTCCACCAAGCCACAAGCTTCACCTTCGTAATCCTCTTGTAAGACCCGTCCCAGCTCTCTGAGAATTCCGAGGCGACTTTCCATGAGTTGGAGATCCCCTTGCCCGGCGAATATATTCTGAAGACCCTCCGGGGATATTCCGGCAAGGTAGTCCGCCCGGGTAATAGGAACCCCCGATTCCATCGCCCTTTTCAGTGAAGCGGCCAACGCCAGGTAGCCGGAAAGGCTTTCCGGACCGTATTGGATCTCCCATCGGGCCTTTTTATGGGCCGGCCAGAAACAGAAATTGAGGCTATCCAAAACGAGGAGGTATGAGACCGTATCCGCGCCCCCTCCGACAAAATGGTGAACGTTGTCCCACACCGGGACCTTGACATCTTTCGAAACCCAGTCCCGTGCGAGTGTTACCAGGGCCTGTCCATCAATCTTCACCCTGTTGCTCGCTTCCGATATCCATTTGGCCGATTCAAGCACTTCAAACATCCTTCAACCCCCTCTTACGCAAGGCGCAGCCGCCTTCGCCCAGAAACCGGGCTTCGGCGAGCCAAGTAGCGCATAGCGTTTTCAATTACCTTAAACCTTGAACCTTGGACCTTTTATTTATTTATACCTTATACCGTATACCCTTTACCTTTTCTATATTTCACCGTTCACCGCCTTATATAAAATACGCGATATTGAATTATATTGACATAGAGTATTCTTTATCCTATTATTTTGACCAAATAAATAGAAGGCATCTCAAAAATAGAAAAATAGTTCTTAGCCGTCCGGCAGGACGGCGCAAGGATAGATTTCTTAAATCCCCCCTAGCCCCCCTTTAATAAAGGGGGGTTGGGGGGATTTCCACGAGCTATTTAGCATTTTTGAGATGGCTTCTAATTGAGCAACGCCCTCTTGATGCTACCTAATCTGGAATGAAAGGGAAAGACGTGAAAAAATTTTCAGTCACGCTATTTCTGGCAATTCTCTTTTTCGGCGCCCCGGGGGTCCAAGGGGAAACAATTCTCCCGTTTCATGGCGTCGCCATGCATGGGAAACCCAAATACGGCCCCCTTTTCAGTCATTTTGATTACGTCAACCCAAACGCCCCAAAAGGGGGGGATGTACGGCTCAATGCCATTGGGACCTTTGACAATCTGAACGCCTTCACCCTCAAAGGCGTCCCTGCGGTGGGCCTTGGGAGCCTCCACGACACCCTTCTTACCAACTCGTCGGACGAAGCCTTTTCTGAATATGGCCTCCTTGCAGAGAGTATTGAAATGCCTAAAGATCGCTCTTGGGTTGCCTTCAACCTCAGGAAGGAGGCCCGGTGGCACGACGGCCGCCCCGTCACGGTCGATGATGTGATTTTTAGTCTCCAGATCCTCAAAACAAAGGGCCATCCTTTCTATCGAGCTTATTTTGCTAACGTGGCCAAAGCCGAAAAAGCGGGCGACCGGAGGGTAAAGTTCACCTTTTCGGGGAGCGAAAACCGCGAACTCCCTCTCATCACCGGCCAACTTCCGGTCTTGCCGAAGCACTATTGGGAGGGTCGGCAATTTGACAAAACGACCCTGGAGCCGCCGCTGGGAAGCGGCCCCTACCGGATCCAAACTTTTCAACCCGGACGGACCATTACCTACGCTCGGGTGCACGACTACTGGGGAAAGGACCTGCCGGTAAACCGGGGGCGCCACAATTTTGACCGTATTCGCTACGACTACTACCGCGATGCGACCGTGGCCCTCGAGGCCTTCAAGGCAGGGGAGTATGATTTTCGCCTGGAAAACTCATCCAAAGACTGGGCCACGGCATACAATGTCCCGGTGGTTCGGGAAGGGCTCATTCAAAAGAAGCTCATTCCGCATGAACGCCCCACCGGCATGCAGGCCTATGTCTTCAACCTCAGAAAGCCTCAGTTCCAGGATCCGCGAGTCCGGCAGGCCCTCACCTACACTTTTGACTTTGAGTGGACAAACCAGAACCTCTTCTATGGCCAATATACCCGCAGCCCCAGCTTCTTTTCAAACAGCGAGCTCGCCTCCCGAGGGCTGCCCAGCCCGGAGGAGCTCAAAATCCTCGAGTCTTTCCGGGGTAAAGTCCCACCCGAGGTCTTCACCAAAGAATACCACCCCCCCTCTACTCCCGGTGATGGGCGCATTCGGTCAAACCTGTGGAAGGCTAAGAAGCTCCTGAACGAGGCAGGGTGGGTCTTCAAAGAGCGAAAGCTGGTCAACCAAAAAACAGGGGAGCCTTTTTCCTTCGAGATCCTCCTTCAACAACCCACCTGGGAGCGGATATCCCTCCCTTTGGCCAAGAACCTGGAAAGACTTGGGATCGATGCCCGGGTCCGCACCGTTGACGCAGCCCAATATCAAAAGCGTGTGGAGGAATTTGATTTCGACATGGTTGTGGACGTGTTTTCCCAATCTCTTTCCCCCGGCAACGAACAGAGGGACTTCTGGAGTTCTGCGGCCGCCACGGAACCCGGCAGCCGTAATACTATCGGGATCAAGGATCCTACGGTGGATGCTCTGATCGATCTTGTCATTTCTGCACCCGACAGGGAAAGCCTCATACACCGCACCCGTGCCCTGGACAGGGTGCTCCTTTGGGGACACTATGTGATCCCACACTGGCACATCCAGAGTTTCCGAGTAGCCTACTGGGACAAATTCAGCTTGCCAAAAGTCACACCCAAATACGACCTCGGATTTGATGCCTGGTGGGTGGACCCCCGGATGGAAGCAGCCCTCGTCAAGAGAAAGGCATCCCTGAAAAAGAAGTGAAGATTCGAGCCCAGAGGTCCTGGCTTTGAGGCAACACCCCATAGGGGTGAGGGGGTCATCGCGATAGAGAACATACAAATTCGAATCTCGAAATCCGAAATTCGAAACAATATCAAATGACCAAAATCCAAATGACCGAAACTATACTGAGTGACATCCAGTTTCGTGAGTTCAATTTAATGTATTTGTTTCTAACATTGGAACATTAGAGCTATGAATTCTTGCCCGCCTCGGGCGGGTGAATTTCGGATTTCGACATTCGGCCCGCCCTGGCGCGACTTTATTGGGCCTAGCTATTTGTTACTGTGATTTATATAAATGATAGCTTTACATCGAATCAAATGAATCCAGGTCTGGGCCAGGGATTTCGAATTTAATTTCTTGGTGTCATCGTTCTCAGCGGAGTCAATTGACTCTGACCCCGCCCAGATGACGGGGTTTTCCGGAAAACAAAAAAAGGATGACACAGAGGGTAGGTTTTGGGGTATTATTCTTCAGAAGGATCTGACAATAAGGCACGAAGGGCATTTTTCTCTTCATCTGAGATCTCTAAAACGCAAACACCCATGCCAAAAGTAGAATTATC
>JAQYVK010000277.1 GCA_030145585.1 Desulfatiglandales bacterium
TACGCCGCAGTGACGAGGGATAAGGGTAACGCAGCAGATGGGCGTTTTCCGACAGCCTCTTAATAGGATGCGAGCCTGGGAGTCGTGTTGAGTCGCAAGTTCTTTATAGGACATTAGGCCAGTGTTGCAACCATGACAGCCTTGATCGTATGAACCCGGTTCTCAGCCTCATCAAAGACCTTCGAGTGCCTGCTTTCAAAAACCTCTTCTGTTGCTTCGCAGATATCCGGATACTGCTTCGAGACTTCCGTATCGGTATTGTGGAAGCATGGCAGGCAGTGAAGAAATATCACTTCCGGATTTCCCGTCTTTTCAATCATGTCCCCATTGACTTGGTAGGGTTTGAGCAAATTAATCCTTTCAGCGATTTTACTCTCCTCCCCCATGGAGACCCAAACATCCGTATAAATCACATCCGCCCCCTGGACGCCTTCTTCGACATCAGAAGTCAATGTGATCTTTCCTCTACTCTCTGAGGCGAAGACCTCCGCCTCTTCAACAAGCTCTTGGTCCGGAAAGAGGGATTCCGCAGAGAGAATTCTAAAATCCACCCCCATTTTTGCAGCACCGATCATCAGAGAATTTGCAACGTTGCTTCTCCCATCCCCTGCATAGGCAAACTTGATTCCTTTCAGATTCCCTTTACATTCCATAACCGTCATGAAATCCGCGAGGACCTGGGTGGGATGGTATTTGTCCGTCAAGCCGTTCCAGACAGGGACTCCCGCATAACGGGCGAGTTCTTCCACGGTCTCATGTTTAAATCCCCTGAACTGGATGCCGTCAAACATTCTTCCAAGGACCTTGGCCGTGTCTTTTACCGTTTCTTTCTTGCCGAACTGCAGGTCATTTTTGGCCAAATATTCGCCATGGGCCCCCTCATCCACACAGGCTACGACAAAAGCACACCGGGTCCTTGTGGATGCCTTTTCGAAAAGAAGGGCAATGTTTTTACCTTCCAGGTTGTTCCCCCTCAAACCGGCGTATTTATCCTGCTTTAGTTTAATGGAAAGGTTGAGAAGAAATTCAATCTCCTCAGTAGAAAAGTCTTTTAAGGTCAAAAAATGTCTGCCTTTGAGATTAAATGGCATGGTCTCCTCCTCCTTATTTGATCTGGATCAACTCATTTGTTTCAAAAAAATGGATGGACAATAGGGAATATCTCCACGGATTTCTGTTCTATCCCATTGAGAACGAAAACCTATTTATTTACTATATCTTTTAAGCCGGGTCAACCACCTATAATTTTTCCTGATCACCCACATTTATGAGGGCAATCCTCGAGGCCCTCTAACGGAGGATCCATACAGAATACATGGGCCTGAACACCGTTTCAATTCATTCGTTCGAATTTGATAACCCTTACGGGCATTCATTTTTGCGGCTTTTTATTGGAATAGGATCTCCTATACACCCGATTATGCTTCGTTTTTGATTCGAAGTATCCTCATATTTTTCTTGATTTTTACTGGAAAATTAGTAAAATTGAGGCTTGGCAATATATAATAATGCAGTCTTCTGTCCGTTACTACAAACCGACCTTTTATTCAGGGCTCTTCTGGAGACGATTTCTCGTGGCTTTTCTGCCGGATCTTTTGCAGACGTCTTATGCAGACTCTTTCTGCAGGCTTCTGTTGCAGAACCCTTAGCCGCCGTGCACGAAAGAACCAGTGGGACATCATGTGGTCTGAAGATTGCTGTGGTGCGGAGAAATGTTGGGATATTATGATTGATCGATACACACGGCCTGAAATGGGGCTTATTTGGGAAGCTGAAAATCGATACGCCAAGTGGCTCCAGGTAGAGATCGTGGCCTGTGAGGCCATGGCAAAAGAGGGACTCATCCCCCAGCAAGCCTTTGAAAATATCAAGAAAAAAGCGGGCTTTTCAGTGGAGCGTATCCTGGAAATTGAGGAGGAGACCAAGCATGATGTCATCGCCTTTCTCACAAACGTGGCTGAATATGTCGGGGAGGACTCCCGCTTTATCCATATGGGGTTGACTTCTTCGGACATTCTGGACACCAGCTTCGCCCTTCTCCTCAAAGAGGCCATGGATCTGATCATCCGCGATACGATAGCCTTTATGGAGATCATCAAGGAGAAGGCCTTTGAGCATAAAAACACGGTCATGATCGGCCGCTCCCATGGCATCCATGCTGAGCCCATAACATTTGGACTCAAACTGGCTGTCTGGTATGGCGAAATGAAACGGAATTTAACGAGACTGGAGGAGGCCCTCGATGTCATCAGTTTCGGGAAACTGTCCGGGGCAGTCGGTACTTTTGCCAACGTATCCCCGAAAATCGAGGCCTTCGTTTGTAACAAATTGGGCCTAAAGCCTGCAGAAATATCCACCCAGATTCTTCAGCGGGACCGGCACGCCCAGTATTTTTCAACCCTCGCCATACTCGCCGGATCCCTTGAAAAAATGGCTACGGAGATTCGGCACTTGCAGCGAACTGAGGTCCTCGAGGCGGAAGAGGCTTTTGGGAAGGGGCAGAAGGGATCCTCCGCCATGCCTCACAAAAAGAATCCTATTGGCTCTGAGAACATATCCGGGCTTGCCCGGTTGATTCGATCCAATTCCCTCGCCGCCCTGGAAAATATGGCCCTCTGGCACGAAAGGGATATCAGCCACTCCTCGGTGGAACGGGTCATCGGACCGGACAGCACCATACTCATTGATTATATGCTTAATCGCCTTGGCAGGATCATCAAGAACCTTGAAGTCTATCCAAAGCAAATGGACATAAATCTGAATAAACTAAAGGGGCTCATCTTTTCACAGCAGGTATTGATGAAGCTCGCCTCTTTGGGCATTAGTCGCGAGATCTCCTACGAAATGGTCCAGAGGAATGCCCTTAAAGTCTGGAAAAGTGGTCGGACGTTCAAAGAGCTTCTCTTGGAGGACGAGGAGATCAAAAAACACCTTTCTGAAGAAGATATCGAGGAAATATTTAACATAGATTACCATCTAAAATATGTTGATGAACTATTTGGCAGGGTTTTCGCCTCAAATTGATATTCAGTTTGCGCTATTTCGAACTCTCTAATAGTGCCCTCAACCCTGTTGAAAATAAGGATCATCTCCGATTTAGTTGAAGGAAAACCGTGGGGTTCATATTCAAAAAGGTTGCTCAGATTAGAAGGATTCGGCCCGCCACAAATGCGGCGGGCAAGAGCCGAGGGGTCAAGGGTTCCAGTGAAAAACCATAGAAATACAGGCAGTTAAAAGATTTGAAGGGATTTCATAAACCCTGTTTGGATATCTATAGGATAACCGGAAAATTCTGAGAGCAAAATTGATATATAATAGTATTACGGTTAAGGATAGGGGATGTTTAAAGCCTTGATGAGATCGTGGCAAGACAGACACTTGAACCCTTGAATCCTTGGATCCTCGAATCCTCTTCTCCAACTAATTTGGAGAAGAACCAAAAATAAATGTATCCATAGGAGCAGGCCGGATAAATGATGAGAAAAGAAAAAAAATTCCCCTTAACCCGTATCAAAATCCCTATTTTTTGCCTGACTTTTTTGTCGGTAATATTTCTCCATTTGGGCCAGCCTTCCTATGCCAGGCCCAAACTTGTGCCCGCCCCTCTCTTGAAGTGGCCTGAACAGGGTTCCCCTTATGCGGTTCTGGTTGACAAATCTAAACAGGAGGTTTCGCTATATCACAGGGACAATCCCTTCAAACCGCTGAAAACCTACCCGGCATCGACCGGTGAAAACGATGGACCAAAATCAAAAGTGAATGACAGAAAAACCCCTGAAGGGATCTATTTCTTCACCGATTCCTATGTGGATAGGGAACTCGCCCCCATCTATGGTGTGAGGGCCTTTCCCATTGACTACCCCAACCCCATCGACAAGACCGAGGGAAGAGGCGGTTACGGCATTTGGTTTCACGGCTTGAACAAGCCTTTAAAGCCGACTGATACCAACGGATGCATTGCGTTTAACAATCCCAATATTGATGACCTGGCCTCCTATATCAAATTAGATGAAACGCCCGTCATTATCAGCCAACAGGTTAGGATGGTCGATTACGAGGACATGAAAAAAGAAGCGCGGGAATTGGAACAGATCGTCGAAAACTGGAGAGCGGCCTGGGCAGGGAAACAGATTGACCGCTATATGTCATTATATACCGCTCGATTTTATTCTGGAGCGAAAAACTGGAAACAATATAAGGCCCACAAGGCGCGGTTGGCCAGGAATTACAAAAACATTGAGGTGAACATCAAAAACCTGAGGCTTGTTAAAACTGATGGGCTCGTTGTGGCCACATTTGATCAAGATTATACCACGGAGCGATTGAGAAGCCGCGGTAAAAAGAAGCTCTACTTTCAACAAAACAGCAAACAATGGAAGATCACCCGAGAAGTTTTCACATTGGTCAAGAGAGAACAAGTCATCCCTCCAAAGGCTCCCCTTTTCAATCCCCAGGAGATTAGGGACCTCATCTATGCATGGAAAGCGGCCTGGGAAAATAAGGACTTAGTGACTTATCTCTCTATGTATGATCCGAATTTCCGTTCGAGAGAGATGAACTTAAAGGCTTGGAAAAAACACCGGGAGAGATTGAATCACAAATATCGTTCTATCCAAGTGGACATACAGGATCTGATCATTGTTAAAGGTCCGAGTGACACGGTAAGGGTTAGCTTTAAGCAAGGTTATCAAGCGGACGGATACCACGATTTTGGCCTCAAGAAAATTAATCTCGTAAAAAAAGGAAAATATTGGAAGATAAAAAACGAAGAATGGCTTCCTTTGGACAGGAAATCCCTTCTGTAAAGGGAAAAACCGACAAAGAAGACTCTATCACGATCATGGTCATGAGGACTGTCGGAAAGGTGCGTTCTTTCAAGATAGCCCCACTCTTTCTCTATTTAGTGATCATCTTCCTTCTTTTTAATATCGCTGCTACCATCTATTTCGGAAACCGGTTCTTTGATCTGCGCCATGTTAAATCCCTACAGTCAGAAAAAATAAAACAAATGGAAAACGAGTCTTCCAAAAACCTGAAAACCATTCACCGAAACAAACAATACATTGTCATCCTTGAAGAAGAACTTCAAAAGAATGAAAACCCAAAAGAACGGAAAACCAGACCGAGCACTAATATCTTCCTGCCGCAAAAAAATGTTGAACGTGTACCTAAACGGGTAACCGAAAGCTTGAGCACGAGGAGTACTGAGGAGGCATCAACCCCGGTTGTTGACATCAAGGATGTGGCCATAAAAAAAGAAGGTTCCGTGATGAAGGTCAATTTCAAGGTTGTCAATTTACGCGAGTTGGATAATCCCATCGGGGGTTACATCCACTTGATCGCCGTAGGGAAGGATGGCTATTCTCCGAATGCTTGGACTTTCCCTAATGAAGAGCTGAGAGATGGTGTCCCGGTTGATTTCCGTCGTGGACAACTCTTTCTTATCCAGCGATTCAAACCCATCCAAGGTAACTTTTCACTTTCTACATTCGTTGCCCCCCCTGCGGCCGTCAAGGTGCTGGTGTATAATCAAACCGGAACCCTGCTCCTTGAAAAGGAATTCGAGGTCAGCGATGGTTCTTAATTCGGTGCCACCTTTCAGGACATTACTGCTTTCAATATCCATTATTTTTGCAGCTTGTTTTGTTTTTCCTTCCCAGGCATTTTCCAAGCGGGAGCATCTCGTCTATTTTCCCAACACCGCTTACGAGCTGAACATCTATAAAATATTCGGAAAGAACCCTGGAAAGACCCTTATGTTGATAGGGGGTATTCAGGGCAACGAGCCTGGAGGTTTTCTGTCGGCAGACCTTTACGCGGACATGAGTCTTGAGAAAGGAAACCTGATTGTAGTGCCCCGTGCCAACTTTTATTCTATCATCTTGAATAAGAGGGGACCGAATGGGGACATGAACAGGAAGTTTTCCCCTAAGGATATATCATCCAGCATGGAAGGCAAGATCGTCACTATATTAAAAGACCTTATTAGTGAGAGCGACTACCTTTTAAACCTCCATGATGGTGCCGGGTACTACTATCCCAAATATATCAATAAATGGCGAAATCCGATGCGTTTTGGTCAGTCCATCATCGCGGATTGTGATGAATTCAAGGTCCCGGGTTCAAAAAGGGTGATCAAGTTGGGAGACATGGCCCAAAAAGTCATCGAAGAAATCAACCCCCATATCAAGAATGACCTCTATAAATTTCATTTCATGAATACCAAGACATTCGACAAAGACAGTCCTCACAGCGAACAAAGGATGTCAGCCACCTATTATGCCCTTGTAGAGCACCATATCCCCGCCTTCGGTGTTGAAACATCAAAATTCTTGCCCTCGATCGATTTAAAAGTTCGGTATCACAACCTCGTCATCAATGCCTTTAAAAAAATCTTTGATATTGTCCCTGAATCACCAGGTCTCGTCCTGGACCCCGCGATCCTGAAGTACGTGGTGGTTACCATCAACGGCCAGACCCCTATTGTCATCAACAACAAGCAAACCCTCCAATTGGCCGCCGGAGACTCTATTCGAATTACCCATATTGAGGCGAACTATGAAAGGGGGTTGTCTCTTGATATTCTCGGATATGGCGGTGTAAACGACTATCGGAAAGATTTCCCGATTTATAGGAACACGTCCCTCATCGTCAGAAAGGACAACCATACATTTGCAGAGCTCCCCATCAGAATTTCCAAAAATAAACCAGTGGCGGAGAAAAAAGTCACCAATTTCAAGAGGATCGATAGCTTCGTGGTTGAAACCAGGGGACACCGAATGCTGGTATCCAACGGCGAGACCCTCGAAGTGACGCGGGGGGACACACTCAAAATTGTGGATGTATTGCCGTCGACATCCCGGCGTTCAGGAATCAAGGTCAATTTTAAGGGATTTGTGGGGGACCGGAAGGGCAATTCGGGGGAGGATAGGGGTTATGTAATCGATACCGGCACCGCCCTTATGAAGAAATGGTCGGTGCATAAAAGAGATGAGTACTATGAGGTTGTTGTTACGCGGGGAAACGCCAAAATGGGGAGACTGGTGGTGAGATTGATGCCCCCCAAAATGGAATATCTCATTTTGAAGGTAAACAGCCATCAACACCTCTTTCTGCGGCCGGAGGGAAAAATTTCCTTGTCGGAAAAAGATCAGATCAGCCTGGAAGAAATTCACACAAACCTTTACAGCAAAAAGGGTATTCACCTGAGTTTCAACGGCCATAAACTAAGACAAGGCGATGTGAGAAAGCTCAATAACCTTGGGCCTACTCATGGATACCGACATCACCAGGTGACGGTCAAAAAAGGGCGCCTTGTCCTTGGAAAAATATTTTTCGAAATGAATTAAGAGGTTTGGAAGCCATCTCAAAAATAGAAAAATAGTTCGAGGTGGCTTTTAGCCAGCTCCAACATATTCCAACTTCAGCAGATCATTTTGCGGATCGACCCTTTTGATTTTTACCTGAATCCGCTCGCCTCCGGAAAAATTCAGACCGTATTCTCTCTTCAATTCCGCCATGAACAGAAAGTCCTTCAGAAGGATGCGGTATTTCTTCTTCATGCCGTATAGAATAAGGGCGGAGAAAACCTCCCCTACGTGTTGCTCAAGGTATTTGTGGATCCAATAGCGGACTCGATTCCGTTTCACCCTTTCCAAGTCCCTTGATAAAGGTTCGACGTACATTCTCATTTTTTCCAATGCCTCTTCTCCATAGACCGGTGTCCCCTTCAAGAGAAAATTCCTGACCTGTACTTGGATCACAAGATCAAGAAACCGTCTGAGAGGTGAACTCGCATTGGTATAGACATCCAGGCCTAACCCTGTATGAGGTTTTGGCTCAGTGCCAATATTAAGGGGGTTGAGCTTCCGCCGCTGTTGAAAAACATAAAAGACGTAATCCGTGTCGTCCGGTGACAGTTTTTCACTCGGCTTTTCTTGACATCTGTAGAGTATCGGGATGCCGTTATCCCTGCAGAACCTTGCTGTCAGCCAGTTAAAAAGGATCATAAATTCGGAGACCATCATTCGAGAGGGTGTTTCTTGTGAAATCATCTCTAAGGTGATGGAAGCGTCCTCTTCCAGCTTGATGACCGCTTCAGGGAGGGACATAATAAGGGCGCCCTGGTCAATTCTTTTTTGCCGAAGGCTTTGACTGAGTTGGACCATCTTTCCTAGCAGGTCTTCCCCTTTATAAAGATCATTGACCTGGTCATAGGTCATCTGCCGCTGCACCCTTACAAGACTCGGTACAAAACGGTGTTCAAGAAGATCCCCGTTTTTATCCAGCCTGCAAAACAGGGTAATGGCGGGGCGGTCGCAACCCTCTCTCAGACTCAAGGTATCTTGGGAGAGACTGGGAGGTATCATGGGAATCTGTCGGCGAGGCAAATAGAGGGAGGATACCCTTCGGGATGCCTCTTCATAAAGGAGGCCGTCAACAGGAAGAGTACCCGCCACATCCGCAATATGGATGCCGAGTCGTATGGTCTCCCCCTCGACCTCCATGCTCAGGGCATCATCGAAGTCCCGGGTCATAGGACCGTCAACGGTCATCATGGGAAGATGTCTTAAGTCCTCACGTCCTGTCGTCACAATTCCCATGCCGGCCAGCGTTTCAGATTCTTTCAGTTGATTGTCACTAAAAGATGTCCGGATGTCCCTTCTTAAAAGATCAAGGTTTTCATCCTCCTCCCAGATTCCCAGCTTGAGGAGCAAGTCTCTGGCCGATTCGATGCGCGATATGCCCGATCGAAAAAGCAGGTCTTTGCCCTGTTTGAAATTTGGGGCATCCTTTTCAAAAAGGGCCAGCTCGATGAGCAGGGCAATGATGCCCTCCTTCCGAGGCGGGTCCTGCACCGCCTTTCCCTCGACAATGGCACTTAACCAGGCGCCCCCCTCTCTCAAAATTTCTTCCTTTTGGGCATCCTCTTCTTTCTGCTTGATAAGTTGATCGACCCTGATCTCAGAATTGGGATAGAAGCGACCCTCTTTCATCTTAAAATAGAGTTTATCCTCAAAAAGAGCTCTCACAAGGGCGGAGATATGGTCATCAGTGATTTCGTCCCCAAAACTGAGTTGCGCGAGATATTTGTAATTAAAGCTCTCTTTTTCATCCCTGATCAGTTCCCAAAGTTCCTTTGTCTTGACCTGTTCCTGCAGGTGGTTTCTCCGATCCTCTGCTCGTTTCAATATGTTCAAGAGCTCTTCCCGCGGTCCAAGGGTGTTCATGTAACCGTCTGAGATAATAAGGGCCCTTTTGGACGCAAGGCTGACTTCACGATTGAGGGGGGTCAAAAGGTGAAGCCTGTTCCCTTTGTCTTGGAGACAGAGGGTACATATGAAGCTCCCCTGATCAATATATTCAATGATTCTACCCTGATTCATGTCTCTAAAGCCGTCTGACCTTTCCCCGGTTCATCTCGAATATTGCGAGAAGATGAAGATGTAACAACTGATTGATATGATGTCAACTTTGGAGAAAATTGCTTTAGAAATCATAAAAGTGCCTGATTTCTAAAGCAATTTTTGACATTGATAATAGATGTAGGTTGACTTATTTGTGGTTGCTCAATA
>JAQYVK010000278.1 GCA_030145585.1 Desulfatiglandales bacterium
ACCATATGTGTCAACAAAATATCAGCTTCATGGACCTCTCTCATTGAAATGTGGAGAGACATGGCAGTGAGGGGGCCATTCAAGTGTCTTAAAAGACTCAATTTGCCTGGTTTCCGGCGTTATTCGGTGGTTAAGAGCGGACTTGATCGAGAAGCGGGATGACGTAAGGGCCTTCAGGAACCACGGCGACCTCCCTGTCACCATGGATCTCGACACTGGCCTTTATAGCTTCCTCGATAGAGAGAATGGGTTCCACATAGATATTATTCAGGTCCTCTTGGCGAAGTCCCGTGGTATATAATTGGATATTCCCCACCCGCAAGGCCTTGACCAACATCTCGGACTGCCACTCGTCAATGCATGCCTTGTTACGGCCCTCCAAAATAGACATGAATTGGTCTAATCCTACCTTACACAGGAGCTGTTGAGCTGCAACGAACTCGCGACTTCCCATCCCTTCCGAGCATTCGCTGGCGATGATAATGGTCCCTCCCGGTTCGAGGATGTCAAGGACGCCCACCATGCCCTTGATCGTCTGGTAGTAGGTTTTATCCAGGGGATATCCTGCACTGGTGGTAACAACAGTCTTAAAACGACGGGGCAGAGTCACCTCCACATGCTTTCTCACGAATTCCACAGCTTGCAAGTGGCTGGTCTCGATTTCGCCAAAATTAACAAATCCGATACGCCGTTCTTCATCAAGGGCAACGTTTAAGCTTACAACTTCACCGATGATCCGAATGATTTCCATTTGTTCATTGTGCAAGGGATTGCCTTCGATGACACAGTTTGCCGAGTTGCAATGCTCCAAGATACGTGCAGTATGGAAGTTCAGGATGGTGTCCTGGTAGGCCACACCAGGCGCAACCACCTTGCGACCTCCCGAATAACCCGCCATGAAGTGAGGTTCTACCAGGCCGGTGACGATTTTCAGATCAGCATCTATGAAGCGTCGGTCAATCATGATCGGGATGCCACTGGAGGTTTTGCCAAGCTCCGTATGGACGTCCCGATCCCGGGCGAAGTGATTCTCGATACGAACGGTATTGAAAACCTCGTCTGATCCAATTATCTCACGCAATTCTTCGCCCTCATTTGGGCGGTGCAATCCTGTTGCAACCAAAATCAAGATATCTTCTTTGGAAATGCCCGCTGTCGTGAGGGTCTCGATCAGGGGTGGAAGCAAGGTACCGTTGGGCACGGGTCGCGTAATATCACAGATCAGGATACAGGCGTTTTTCTTACCTCGGGCCATATCGGCGAGGGGCGGACATCCCGTTGGTTCTTCCAATGCTTTCTTCACAGCCTGAAGAGGATGACTTAGTGGGGTCATGGGATTTTTGCGAACCAAGGTGACCGGGATGTTATCCGCTAAATTGACCGTAATGCCATTCCGACCATAAAGAAGGTCAACTTTCATATCTGCAATTCCATTGGGATGGGCACGATTTACACATGCCCCAAAGTGATGGCTTTAAAGCCGGCTCACATGTTTTTGATTTTATCAAATTTGCCGGCCCATGCGGCCTCTAAGATAGGCCTCATGTACTCTTCCACCAGGTCTGCGTTCAGCGGGGCTGGCATATTCCTAAGCTTCATTTCCAGTTGGGGGTCTTTTGCAGCAGTGAGACAACGTTCGATGTGCTCCTTGCTGACACCCTTGACGTCGCTCAAGCGAGTGGGAAAGCCCAGAAACTTGCTGAAATTGACCATCGCCTTGGCCACTGCCAGCCCTAGTTCTCTGCCGGACAAAGCATCCACGTCTTCTTCAAGGTAACCGTACTTTTTATAAATACGGCCTATCACCCGTACCTGCTCTTCAATGGCCGGGGCAAAAAACACGATATAATAAGGGTTCATCAAGGCGCAGGCACGGCCATGGCTGAGCACATCAACCAGAGAAAAGCTCGTTAGATGGGCTCCCGAAGTGCCTCCGATCATGATGGCATAACCGCCAAGGTCGGTGCCCAAACCGAGCAGGGTCCTGGCCATATGGCTTGTCGCATCTTTCTTTGCTTCCGTAAGGCCCTTGATGATTAACTCAATTCCAAGCTCGGCCACCTGTTGGGCCCTGTTTCGGGTCTCCGGAGAGGCCCCGAAATAGACTTCCAGGCAGTGAGCGATACCGTCCAAACCGCCGTCCAGGGTCAAACTCATAGGCTGGGTGGTCGTAACATCGTAGTCGAAAACGGCGCGCGGCGGAATAATGGCCTCATCCACGATCAGTTTTTTTTGGCCAATGACAGGATCTGTAATGTTGGAGTACTTAGTTAGATGAGCACCGGAACTGGCAGACATCATCACTGCGACCACCGGCATGATGGTGCGGCCCGATTTTTGGCACACCTCGGTTACTTTTCCAACACCAAAAAAAGGATCTATTTCGGGCTGGATATCTCCTAAAGTGGCCAGCGTAGCAGCGGCTTTTGTAGCATCA
This sequence comes from Desulfatiglandales bacterium, assembly GCA_030145585.1. Lineage (GTDB taxonomy): Bacteria > Desulfobacterota > DSM-4660 > Desulfatiglandales > HGW-15 > JAQYVK01. The sequence goes on from JAQYVK010000278.1 coordinate 2,438, forward strand.
ATGCCGGAGCCGCCGTCACACACAACCAGAACGTCAGGCTTTTTGTGCAGGATGTGGCTTTGGATACGATAGACGTCCACTAAGGGGGCATTGGGAGCAGCTGATTTGACGACATCCACCACCTCAACGCCGCTCTTTTCCAAGGATTTGCGGATTCGTTCCTGGATGGGTTGAAACCACTCAGACTCGATTGGCCCAATAAAAATAGCCTTTTTGCCGAGTTCTGCGGCGAATTTTCCCGGGGCTTCGTCCAGCACACCGCTCCCAAAAGCGTATGTGTTTCCCTTAAACTCCTTCAATATTGCTGACGCACGGTCTTCTATTTTGGACATAAGTAATAACCTCCAGAGAGTTTTAACATTGTGGTAATTTGATTTGATTTAGTTAGAAAATTTAGTTTTTTAAGCCAGATTATTTATAAATTTCTATTGGCAAAACCATCTAATTTCTTAATAAGCAATACCAGTATTTTAATAGCAAAGATGAACTTAATTCATACTAAAGAAAAAATTAATGGATGACAACGGTTTTGTCCTTGTCTACAGATTCATTCTCCTTAGCTTAGGAACCACAGCACTTCTTGAATTTTTTTCCGCTTCCACAAGGGCAAGGTTCATTTCGTTTGGCGGTTTTTAACCGTTTTTGTCTATCCTCATCAGCCACATAATCCATAATTAAAGAAGCCTCATTGCCGGAGGAAACCATCCTGGCCATAACCTTCATGTATGGGTCCATATGACGAAAAATACGCTTATATGCCGAGCATAGATAACTGAGTTGCGGCCCTCCGCTATTCGTTCTTAGAAAACGATGTTTCGGACATTCCCCGTTACAGGCAAAACGGACTTCACAACCAACGCAGTCTTGAGGCAGTAAATCCAGTTTATTATGGCCGAATTGACGCTGGAAATTGGAATCCATCAGTTCATCCAGCGATTTTTCCTGAATGTTACCGAGTTTATACTGTGGGTACACATAATGATCACAGGCATACAGATCACCATTATGTTCCAATACACTTGCATGCCCACAAGTTGGGGCGAACACGCACAGTCCGGAACCCAAACCCATCCAGTTACCCAAAGCGACATCAAAGAGCTGAACAAAAACCTTCCCCACGTCACTCCGAATCCATTCATCGAAAATCTGTATGTAAAACTCGTCAAATTTGCCCGGTTTGACACTCCACTCGGTTACTGCTGATTCGTTAGTTCCTTTACTCGACATCGGGGGCATGCCTAGATCCAACCCCAATAACTTTGCTTCCTTACCCGGTTTGAGTTCAATAAGCGGGATAAACTGCATAAACCCCTCGCTTACTTCCTTGAGGAAACGGTAGACTTTGAGCGCTTGTCGAGAATTGATGTCATTTACAACGGTCAAAGTGTTAAATTGGGTGCTGTGTTTTTTTAATAAACCTACACCATTCATTACACGGTCAAAGGTTGGTCGTTGATGCTTATCGACTCGAAAGCAATCATGGAGGTCCGCAGGGCCGTCAATACTCAACCCCACCAGAAACTGATTTTCAGTTAAGAACTCGCACCACTCATCGTCAAGCAAGACACCGTTGGTTTGAAGGGCGTTGCTTATCTTTTTGCCATCTGCGTACCTTTTTTGTAGTTCAACTACTTTACGAAAAAAATTGACCCCTAAGATTGTGGGTTCACCTCCCTGCCATGAAAACACCACCTCGGGGAAATCCTGTGAAGTGATATACTGCCTAATGAAAGCTTCAAGGACTTCATAAGACATGCGAAACGGGCTGTTTTTTTGGAATAGCTGCTGCTTCTCGAGGTAAAAGCAGTACGTGCAGGCCAGGTTGCAGAGTGGACCGATCGGTTTTGCAATGATTGCGTATGGCACCTTGTGATTGTGCATGTTCACAGTTGAATCAGACGGGATGTCAATAACACTTGGACCCATCATAAAAGCCTCATGCAGTAGGAGTCGGCAGAAATTATGGGTTAATATCTGAAGGTTACATGAGGTAGCTGATGCAAGATTCAGGTATTATCCCTGGCAAAAAACAAAAAGCCGACCTTGATTCGGGCGAGACGAAAAAGACCTACTCGTTCACTGGGGCAAATCGATCGTTACTTCCTTACCTCCATAGTCATGGGTAGAGTCGTGGGCACGAATGATTACGTTTTGAATCGACCCGGATATCTTCACCCCATCCAGATTCCGCGTAAACGGTTGTTCTTCCTCATGGGGATGAAGCAATGTACGCATACCGAGAACCGTACCGTCCGGTGCGACGACGTCCCACTTGTCGGCATAATGATCCCAGCCTTCATCCCGATGCAGAACGGTAACAGCAAACTGATAGATGTCATTCCCTGTCCGTTTAGTCTTCACATCAACTTTTCCCATGGCGTCCTCGACCTTCGCTATTTAAGGGTATGATTTCAAAGGCTCTTGATCACATCATCTAAACCCAACGATTTTATCGTTTCCGGAAGCGGCTTGCCTGTTTTGGGATCCCATCCCATACGGGAATAAAATGCGTTTACCATCTCGTCCCAGACCGGCAAGATCCCTTTTCCTTTTATGGGGCCGTCCTCCGGAACCGAACCATAACGAGCCGAAGGTCTTTCCAGTTCCCTTTTCAGACCATGTTTAATATTGAACGCACGAAGCAGATTCATCGCGCGCCTTCCTATAACCATGGTTTCATCGAGATCCATTTGCCATCCTGTGATAGCCTCGAGACTTTCAAGCGTCTTATCCGTGCTTCTTATACAAAACTTGCAGACCCCCAAACAATCCGTGAATTGGCACCAGCCGCTCACAGCCGCGTTCGATCTGGCAACTTCTGTGGATGAAAACTGATTTTCCACCGGATCATCTCCAAACATTTCCGGTCTTGCGGCGGGAAACGCCGCTTCAATGGTTCCTGTATCACTCAGGCAGGTATCGAGAAGCTCCGTCCATCGTCCCCGGTGGTCATGTCCCCGCGGTGTATTACCCTTATGGGTATAGACGGCCAGGTCTGCTGTCTCTCCTCCGACGTGTTGGGAAGCGCGTTTCACCCCCTCGGCCAGGATATCCCCGAACCCCTCTCTTCTTGCAATTTTTTCGAGCATTTTTCGAACTTCTTCCACATTTCCCCAAGTCATCTCCAGCCCGTCGGTATCCTTCTTCGTTAACAGCCCCTTTTCATAGCATTCCATCACCCAGGCAATGGTCCACCCCGATTCATTCACATCCATCCCTAAATTGTCCGTAAGATTTGAAAGCATCACCACTGCTCCAGGATCGCTATTGCCGATAAGGGGTCCCCATGCATTGGTACATTCGAACTCAGGTTCTTCTCCTTCCAAACCTTGATATCGTCCCTCTGTAACCCGGACATGCTTGACATGCTTTACGCCACAGGCCCAGCAGGGCTTGGACTTGATTTCAAAATGGTTGCGTGTATACTCGGCAAGCAACTTTTCGTATTCTTTCTCATGGATGATGTTTGTCGTATAGTTTCTTATCGGAAGAAAACCTGCCTTGACGGCTCGAGGGAAATTATTGTTTGTTCCCCATTTATACAACCCTCCTTTCTTGGCTACTTCTAACAGTTCCTTGGAAACAGCAGTAAGTTTTTCCCCATTTTTTATAGGTGGCCGCTTGGTTCCATGGTGTGCGGCAATAGCCTTCAAATTCTTCGAACCCATGACCGACCCAAGGCCATTGTGACCGGCCACATGCCCCCCATCACCCACCATTGCAGCAAATCGAACGCGGTTTTCACCCGCAGGACCGGCGGCAACGACGCTCAATTTCCTACCAAGGTTCAACTCTTCTTTAATCGCCACTTCAGTCTCCAGGGTACCTTTCCCCATCAAATAGCCGGCATCCTTGAATTCCACTTGATCGTCGTGGATGAAAAGGTACGTGGGGTCTGAAGCACAACCCTGGATGATGACACCATCAAATCCCGAAAATCGCAGGAAAGCACCCAAAAAGCCGTTTGCTTGGGTCGAAGCCCCCATGTTGGTCATCGGTCCTTTGCTGATAGCACAGAATGAACCTGAGCCCGGAACTCTTGTGCCTGCAAGAGGACCGGTCATCAAAATCAGCCGATTCTTTGGGGATGACCATTCCACATCGGGTGAGACCTCCTCATAAAGGTATTTAGATCCAAGAGTAACGCCCCCTACATATTTCCTATAAGTGGCCTCATCCAGTTCCTCTACCCACGTTTTTCTTTCGGAAAGATCTACTCGCAATATTTTACCCATATAACCGAAAATCGTTTTGTTATTCATTATGTCCCTCCTCTATGTCGGTATTAATGCCGGAAGCGTTTCGGAAACCAAAGGAAGACTATCAACTCTTTTGTTTTTTTTTAAAGAAATATCCACAGGGGCGGTAATCTGGTTTTCTATGCCACACTTGGTTCTCTTTGTC
>JAQYVK010000279.1 GCA_030145585.1 Desulfatiglandales bacterium
TTGCAGCAGACAGATTGGGTAAGTGAAACGAAGAAGTGACAAAAAAGACAAGATCACGTGCGTGCCAAAGCGATAGAAGGCATGAAATGGAATCAATATAATGCTTTAACCACCGCCAATTTGTACCATTTGGATTTGAAAGCGAACCCGATCTCCTTCATTCAGACAGGTACTGAGTCCTTTATTAAAGGTAAAAAAGTCCTTGTCGTTGATGGTCAATTCATCGATGTCGGCGTCCAGTTGCCCCTTTTCACTGAGAAGTTTTACGGACACATATCTGCCAGTTAGTTCCATCAGAAGGTCTTTTAACGTAGTGTCCTCCGGTACTTGGAGTTCCAAGGGCGGTTCGAACACATGGGTGATGTGGAGGTTTGATTCTACGATGATTTTCACTTGAACACCTTCATAATATCTTCAACCCTTTAGGTTCGCTGTAGGGTCAATATCAACAAGTCCACTTTTGATAAGATGCTTATTTAAAAACGTCCTATTTTTCAAATACAAATAACAGAGCAGATTATTGTCGGTATCATATTTTTTGACATCGAATTTTATGAAAACTTTTTGACCTTTTGTTTTTTCAGAAAGGAATTGAATCGCCTCTTCCCTCAATGCTGGGTTCTCCTTAATTCCAATCAGCCTTATTGTCTGGTCATTATTGAGGATGACACATTCAGAGGAGAGTACCTGTTTCACGCTGTAGTATTTCTCTCTCCTATAATCGTTCCCATTGTCAACCTTTGATCCAAATTTATATTTCTTAGGATCCTTTTTCTTGTCGAATTTAACCGGATCCCGAAAGATATAAGGCAATCTTTCGATTTCAGACCTGACGTCAAAATCGATCTGCTCTCTCTGAATGATTTCCAACTCATCATCGTAGGAGTTGCTTGATGGATCGCCGGAAACTTTGTTCTTTATGACCGGTATAAAAGACTCGTTCACTTCATAACCCCATGAGTTTCTCTGCAAGTTCTTTGCGGCGAGTGACGTTGTCCCGCTTCCCAAAAAAGGATCGAGTATTGTATCCCCCGAAAAACTGTACATTTTAATCAAACGTCGTGGCAATTCTTCCGGGAACATGGCCAGATGGGCGCGTTGCTTTTCACCCGGGAAATTCCAGTGCCCGGCAAAATACTGATTCCATTCTTCTTTAGTGAGCTTGGATCTTTCTTTGACCTCCTTGGATACCCTGGGGGCGTTACCATATTTTTTAAAGATTAAAATGAACTCATAATCAATTTTTAAGATGCCGTTTCTGGGGTAAGGGAAAGAGCCCATAATCGTGGCGCCACCTGTGGTATTGGTCGTCGTGATCTTTTGCCAGATGATGGCTCCCATATAGTCAAAACCAATTATTTCGCAAAATTTGATTATTTCCGTCCTGATCGGAATGACCTTGTAACGGCCATAATAGACAGATCGTGCAAATTGATCGCCAATATTCACACACAGTCTACAACCCATGTGTAAGACCCTATGACATTCTTTCCAGATCAGATTCAGGCTGTTGATATAATCTTCATAGGAATCATCAAATCCGATCTGGTTACCTTCACCGTAGTCCTTCAACTGCCAATAAGGGGGTGAGGTGATGACCAGATGAACCGATTCATCTAAGACCTCCTTCATCGACCGTGAATCACCGATAACGATTTTATGTCGATTTTTCATCTAACATAAACCTCAGACAAATCAGTCTTATCTTCGTCTTTGCATCTTTAACACACTTCATTGATCATAGATACTTCCGAGTTCATAACCACCATAAAAGAGTCTTTTTATCTCTCACAGAGCACGCAGAGGACCCAGAGTCCATTTTCCATCCCGCTTGCGCGGGGACTCAATATCAAATCAAACGTTCAATTAGATCTGGATTAAACCATAGGTCCCGCAAGGGACTGAGGGTTGGTCTGATTCGGGATACCTGTCCCGCTTTTAAGCGGGATCAGCGAATCAGACCAAAACAATAATTCTCTCTGAGTTCTCTGCGTGCTCAAGCGACCATCGAGAACTGCCGGTTGTAGAGGCAGACTTTCACAACCGGCTTTGAAAGAGAAAGGGCGAGAGAAAAACAAGCCCCCCTCCTTACATGCAAAGTTTAAAACGTCAGTATAGCTCAAAGTTTATGGGATCAATCGAGGAGACCGCCGAGGCGGCGGGAATGAGTAATTCAATCGTGTCTATTCAACACCGGTCGGTTTAACAATGTTGCTGGTAGCTCATTATAGGATGATGGTTCCGAGGTTGATACTTTCCTTTAGGTCTAGCTCGAGGGTTTTCTTTTCGTGGCCCTCAAAGGTAATTTCGATGGTGTAGCTGCCGCTGTTTTCTTCCAATCGATCAAATTTAAAATCACCAAAATTATCTGTTATGGTCTCTTCTACCTTCTCTGAGTCCTTAATTAAGGTGACCCCCGCTCCCTCTGCGCAATCTATAACGCCGTCTTTCTCTACTGCTACACTCCCTGCGATGAAGCACTCAAAATAACGATACAGGTTTTTGTAATATACCCTTGGCCGAGTCTTGAATTCGGGATGTAACCCTTCCAGCTTTTCCGATTCCGAAGCCTTCTCCATCTCGGGTTCTTCAGCATTGATAAAACGCAGGGCCCCGGTAGGGCAGGCCTGAACACACCTCGGTTCTTTCCATCCCTCATCCAAAAGATGGGCACATAGGGTACATTTTTGAGGGACTTCCCTTTCCTCATTCCACCAGATGGCATCATAGGGGCATGCCTTTTGGATGGCCTGTTGACCTCGGGCTTTTTTAGGATCAATAATAACGATGCCGTCGTCCCTTTTGTAGACGGCCCCTCCCTTTGATGCCTCGATGCAGGGTGCCCGGTCACAGTGCATGCAGGGAATCGGTAAATAGGCCACGTCTATGATAGGGAATTGGCCCCTTTCCTTGCGCATGATGTTCATCCACCTGTGACCATGAAGAGGTTGAGGGAGGGAATATCCCGGCCAATCGTTGTCCACATGTTCATCCTTGCAAGCGAGAAAGCAGTTGTTGCAGTCCTCGCATTTCTCGACATCGATGATCAGCTGCCAGTTTTTCAT
>JAQYVK010000280.1 GCA_030145585.1 Desulfatiglandales bacterium
TGAACACTAAAACATTATGCTTTTTCGAACAGAAATACCGGGAAAGATGATCCGTTACCGTCTGGCAAGGCGTGGGTTGGCATCTCCCGGAATGCCAATGAACCTCACCTTTTCGGTGACGAACCGATGTCAATCGAGGTGTAAGACTTGCAAAATTTGGGGGCTTTACCAAAAGAGTCCAAATAAACGTCAGGATGAACTCACCTTAGTCGAGATAGAGAAGATTTTCCGTTCCATGGGACACATTTTCATTTTTAACATGAGCGGTGGTGAACCATTCCTCCGACCAGACATCGTGGATATTGTAAGGCTTGCTTGCAAGTATCTCACTCCCGGAATTGTCCATATTCCAACCAATGCAATCGCCACTAAAAAGATTGAGCAAGATGTCATTGCTATACTGCAAATCATCCAGAACAGTAATCCCTCTATTCAATTGACAGTCAAACCCAGTTTGGATCATGTCGGTGAAAAGCATGATGATATAAGGGGGGTTAAAGGTAATTTTGAAAAGGTCATAGCTCTTTTCAAGTCGCTCAAGACCCTCCAATTAAAGTATCCCAATCTACATGCGGAACTGGGTACTGTTATTTCAAAATGGAATGTAAAGGATATCGAGGAAATCGCAAGCTTCATTACCGGGCTAGGAGTGGACAGCTATAGAAACGAAATCGCGGAGCAACGATCAGAAATGTTCAACAGGGAGGATCACATTACCCCCTCTCCTGAAGATTATGAGCGCGCGATAAAATATTTCACAGGGGAGATCAAGGCAAACATGGGGAATCGAGGCCCCTTTCAACGAATGACCCATGCCTTTAGATTGGCCTATTACGAATTGGCCATTCGTATCCTGAAGGAAAACAGACAGGTGATTCCATGCTATGGGGGTCTTTCAAATGCTCACATGAGTCCCTACGGTGACATCTGGGCATGCTGTACCCTGGGTTACGAAAAAACGATGGGAAACCTCAGGGACTACGATTATAACTTTCGCGCCCTTTGGAAAAGCCGACAGGCCCGTGAGGTGCGGGACTATATTCGAAAAGGTTCATGCGCTTGTCCACTGGCCAACCAAGCCTACTCCAATATCCTCTTACACGGGCCGTCTCTTTTAAAAACCATGGGGAACATTTTCATAAAAAGGGGTTTTAGTTGAAAAAGCCAGAATGCCACGTGCTTTGCACGGGGCATTCTGGCTTTTTCATTAGAAGAATCCCGACCTTTGGTCGGGATTCTTCACCAACTAGGAGGTTATTGAATCATTCAAAAAGGGAAACTTCCAAAACGCATTGTTTTTTGCCTTATTGTCCTATTGTTGATCGGTATGGCGATTTACTTTTTTGGGGAGAAAACCCTTTGTGCTCTGGGTGAATGGATTGTCCTCGACGAGAAGGTCGTTCCCTCCGATGCCGTGGTCGTCCTAAACACCGGCTCGGAATATTTCCCCCGATTGATAGAGGCCGCTGATATTTACAGTAAAGGATTAACCGACCAGGTTGTGATTAACGGAAACCGGAAGAGTGATGTACTTCGAAAGCTTGAGGAGAAAGGGTTCGAGCAATGCTGTCCCTGGTACGAGGATTCCCTTCGCATCCTTTCAATGTATGGTGTCCCTCGGAAAAAGATCATCTCCCTTGGTGTAGAGGATGCTTACGACACCACGACAGAAGCAGCGGCTGTGGGGAAAGAAGTTATAAAGCGGGGATACAGCCGGATCATCATAACAACGAGCAAGTACCACACAAGGCGCGCCCATTTTATATGGACAAGGATGTTTAGTGACAAATTATCCTTATACATGGTGGCCGCAAAAAAGGATCCTTTCAACCCCCGGGGTTGGTGGAAAGAGGGGCGTCAGATACGGTGGGTTATGGCGGAATATGGGGCTTGGATCTTCTATTGGTGGAAAAGCTTAAAAGAAGATTAGGAAGGGAGTTATTGATTTGCTTTATTTGGTGACCGGCGCAACAGGTTTCATGGGGCCCCATCTCATTGAGAGGTTGGTCTCGCAGGGAAACAGTTGCCGGTGCCTGGTGCGGAAAACCGGTAAAACAGAAGCCCTGGAAAAACTCGGCGTGGATCTGGTAGAGGGTGATATAACTGAGCCGGATACCCTTCTAGGTGTCGCGGATGGTGTGAATGGCCTCTTTCATATGGCTACTCTCGGACATATGAGCAACTTCACAGTCACTGAAACCATGTTTGAATCGGTCAATGTCCAGGGGACAATCAATATTATGAATGAGTGTCTGAGATCTGGTGTAAAAAAAATTGTTCATTGCAGTACAGTTGCCGCTATGGGTATTTGTACTGATGTGCCTGCGACCGAGCAAACAAAGTGCTTTCCCCACCACCCCTATGGGCGGAGTAAACTCCGAGCTGAAGAGGCGGTTTTAAACATGGTTTCTGAAAGCGGGCTTCCCGCAACACTAATCCGTTTTTCAATGGTTTATGGCCCGGGTGATTGGAGGGACATGTTAAGGCTGACCCGAATGGCAAAAAAAGGCCTGTTCCCCAAAATAGGGAGCAGGCCTAAACTGACCCCCCTGATTCACGTGGATGACGCTGTTCAGGGTCTTTTATTGGCCATGAAAGCGGGTCGAGTCGGAGAAATTTACCTTATCACAAATCCACAATCGCAACCCTTTGATGAAATAATTAGGATTCTACAAAAGGCTTTGGGCGTTTCATCATTCCCCATATATATACCGACATGGTTAGCCCTGGCAGCGGCATCCATAATGGAAAGTCTCTTCAATGTTGTGGGAAAAGCGCCCCCCATATCCAGGAAAAATATAGAATCCACTCTGGCTGACCGGGTGTTTTCCATCGAAAAGGCGCGGAAAGAACTTGGTTTCAGCCCCCAAGTGGACCCGGAGATCGGGTTAAAGGAGACGGTCTTCTGGTATAAAGATCATGGTTGGATTTAGGGGCGAGAGATGACAAAGGAAATAGAGGTCTTTGGTATTACCTATGATCGATATGTCTTGATGAATTTGCACAAGATCATTGCCCGCCAACTGGATCTCAAAAAAATAGTAGAGATGCCGAGTCATGGGGCCAAGGCTGCTGGATCACTCTATTCGATCGGGTTTGGTTTGGTCGGGTGTCATGTTACTCTGATTAACCCTGAGATAAACATGATGTATGGTTGGAATAAATTGGGAATCGGAGATAGGGTCGAGACGATATCTGATGTGGATGTTAACCATACACCCTTTAAGGAGGGGGAGTTTGACCTTGCCTGGAATTTCGTTACCTGGACAGAGCTGGATAATCCATCGGCATACCTTTCTGAGATGAAAAGAATAACAAAAGGTTACGTCCTGCTAGTAACCTGTAACAATTTCCAGCCCGGTTACCCTTTGCACCGGCTGATGCATATACTGTATGGTTTCCCTTGGACCCATGGGCAGGTTAAATACAACCATATTAAGACGGTTAGAAACATGTTTGGGCATGCGGGATTGGAAGTCATCGAATACGGCGCGATAGACACGCCGGGTTGACCCGATCCTTTAGTACCGGCCAGAGATATACGACTTCACAGGAGGTTCGGTGGTCTTAAGGGGAGACCAGATTGGGAGGTCCCGATCATCCAATACATCAAAAAAGGCCAATATCCCTATTGGATGAGGTTATTGGGAAGGTGGGATATGGCCTTCAGGAAAGGCGTTTTTAAACTTCCCATGAGTCATCTGTTTTATGCGTTGGGTCGTAAAGGGTAGGTCGGTAGAATTTATCATGACAGGGTCTTTCCGAGATAAGAGGGTCATTTGCCCAAGTTGCGGAACTGACCACATTTCTCAGAGTTGGAACCCAGTCCGTCTCTCCGGGGAAAAAACTGTTCTCTGGTGTGCTGATTGTGGTTTCGGCTGGCAGCATCCTCTTCCGACTCCACAGGATGTCCGGAACTATTACGAACACCTTCCTCCCTATATTCTCCAGGGGGCTCAGGAGAAGGAATTAGGATTCTCGAGACGCATTCATCGGATCAATGCATTGCGGCCCGGTCGAGGTCGTCTCTTGGACATCGGCTCTGGATTGGGATATTTTCTAAAGCTGGCCGAAAAGGATGGTTGGGATGTCTTAGGGGTTGAACCACAGGAATGGTCGGTAAAGTACAGTCAGGAGCAGTTGGGCCTGGAGATATGTCAAGGCGGTGTCGATGATCTGGACACGGTTACTGAGTCATTTGATGTTGTCACCCTTTGGGATGTCTGGGAACATGTTCATGAGCCGCTCACTTTTATTAAAACGTGCACTGATCTTGTAGCGCCGGGTGGTCTCCTGGTTCTATCAATTCCAAATGCTTCAGGCTGGCCCGCGCGCCTCTTTAAGGGGCGGTGGCGGTATGTGATGTCCACACATTTGAACTATTTCACGACCTCTTATGTGGAAAGGGTGATGCAGGACCAAGGATTCTTGGTAGAACGTACCGATCACACACTTAAGCTCCAGAGCCTCATTCAGGGTTTTGGGTCTGTGTTGCCGATGGAGTTTGATACAGAAAGGCTATTGAGGTTGGGTCGGAAAGGTAGCATAGAAAGAGGCCGACCAGAGCAAGCCCGCTCTGATGGTGGATTGGAAAGATCCCCATTAATATTAAGAATCTTGGGCAGGATTCGTCGAATCGTATTGGAATTGAATCTAGTTAGGCTTCCGGGATCAATCGGTGATTTAATGGATTTTTACTGTAGAAAGAGGTAAACGGAACAGAGGTCTTAGCCGTAAAGAAAATTTTTCTTATATCGCCCATGGGGTAAAGAAAGGCCGGAATTACATTATTTAAGTTAGAGGACCATAGATACTGTCGGGTTCATAGGTCATAGAATACAATAAGTCGATTATCCAGGCCCATCTGAAATAAAGCAGAACATTCAATCAAACTTTATCACGCTCTTTAAGGTTTTTCGCTCAGAACAGGCGTCTAACGCATCAACAATATTATCAAGATTGTAAATGTGATCTTTTGAAAGATAATCCCAAGCGTTTAATTTACCCTTTTCAAGATAGGCCATGATCTCATCATGGACAGATCCTTCATCGTAATGTTGGCCGTTATAGCAAGTAAAATCGCCGGTCAGTTGAGAAAAATTGATATGATAGGTTGAGAAGGAGTTCAGTCCATATACACCGATTTTCCCCTT
>JAQYVK010000281.1 GCA_030145585.1 Desulfatiglandales bacterium
GCTGCCCGGGCATGTAACCCTAAGTCATTATTTATGGTTAATTTCTTTTTTATCTCCATGTCGGAATAAGATCTGTTTTCGTTAATGTCTCAAAATCTTACCGTGAATCTATCTCGTGTTGTGTCCCAGAAGTAAGTCGCATTATGAATTCGGGATCACCCCCTCCCAAACCGGCTGACTGTAAGAAATTAAGCATCTACAGTCCGCACCCCTCGAGGGGGGGGGCCGGGTGGGGGTGAAGTTATTTCCTTCTTTATTAACAGACATTCCTTATAAAGTGTCCGGTAGGGCACTCCCTTTTCTACCGAGAGTTGTTTGGCAATGTCCCTCAGGCTCATGTTCCCTTCCTCCAAAAGATATCCGATACTCTCCTTGGTCTCTTCATCTATGGATGGGGCGTCCCTCTCTTCGTCTCTTCCTGATACAACCAGGGTAAACTCACCCCTCAACTTGTTTTCTTTCAAACATTCCAGGAGGGAACCGGCCGACCCTCGAACCACTTCCTCATGCAACTTGGTCTGTTCCCGGACCATGACGATCTGGCGGTCTTCAAAGATTTCCTGCAGATCTGCCAGCATGGCCCGAACACGGTGAGGGGCCTCGAAAAAAACCATGGTCTGCGTTTCCGAGACCAAATCTTTCAGTTCTTTTTTCCGCCTGCTCGATCTGTTCGAGAGAAACCCTAAAAACCGGAACCGGTCACCTGGAAGACCGGAGACAGAAAGCGCTGCTGTGACCGCAGAAGGGCCCGGGATCGGGGAAACAGTGACATTTTCTTCAAGGGCCCGACGAATAAGGGAGACTCCCGGGTCAGACACGCCCGGTGTCCCCGCATTGGTAATCAGGGCAATATCAGAGCCGGACTTCAATCTTCCGATAAGCTGTGGGCCTTTGGCCTTCCTGTTGTGCTGGTTGTAGCTGGTCAACCTCGTTTTAATGCCGTAATGCCGGCAGAGGCCCATGGAGTGCCGGACACCCTCTGCGGCTATCAAATCCACACTTTTAAGTGTGTCCAAAGCCCGAAGGGTTATGTCTGCCAGGTTTCCTATGGGCGTCGAAACAATATACAGGGTTCCCTTATCATTGTTCTGTGGTTCTTTTTTGTTCGTCATCACTAATAGGCCAGGTCAAAGGCATTCCGGATAACCTCGATCTCACTTTTGCCCCTTATGAGATTAATGGCCACCACGTCGAACCGTGATTTCATGTGAGAACAGTTGTTGGCTTTCATATAGGTCAAGGCAACCTTGGATAACTGTCGCTTTTTTTTATCAGTGATCGCCTCTTTTGCATAACCAAGGGATTTCATCCTCCGGGTCTTTATTTCTACAAAGACCAGTGTCTTTCCATCCTTCGCAACAATATCGACCTCGCCAAGGGGGCAGCGGTAGTTTCGTGCGATGCATTTATACCCGAGGCGTTTTATTTTTTTTAGCGCCAACGCCTCACCCCATTGTCCCAGTTCCAGTCTTTCCTTTGTCAACGCTACAAACCCCCCTGAAGGTCCGTCGGTGAATAGGTGTGGGCCCGTGCTGCCTCAAGGCTTCCAGATGCTCCGATGTACCGTATCCCTTGTTTTTTGAGAATCTATAGACCGGAAACAGTTCATCATATGAACGCATTATTCTATCTCGATAGACCTTGGCCATGACAGAGGCGGCACCGATGCTCAGGCTTATCTGGTCTCCTTTTTTCAAACACTTCTGGGGTGTGGGCAGGGGAATGGTGTGAATGCCGTCGATAAGGAGATATTCCGGTGAGGCGTCCAGGAACAAAACAGCTCGTTTCATCGCCTCCAAAGAGGCCCTCAGAATATTGAATTCATCGATGAATTGATGGGAAACGACGCCTATACCTACGGCGATTGCTGCATCATTAATCACGAAAAAGGCCTTGTCCCTGGCCTTTTCGGTCATCTGTTTGGAATCCTTAATCCCGCTCAGGATTTTCCCTTCCGGAATGATGACGGCCGCTGCGACCACGGGACCTGCAAGGGGCCCCCGCCCTGCTTCATCGACTCCGGCCACTAAACTATAGCCGGCCTTTCTGGCCATTGTTTCATGGCAAAGGGGGTCGGCCCCATTTGAGGGTTTCTGCTTGGGAAAAAGAGGTAAGCTTTGGGCAGAAGAGATCAAAACTCTCCATCGACAATGGGTTCATACCCTAATTGAGCGTAAACAAAATCAAGAAGGGGTGGACGGGTTACATTCTTTTTTCTTTGATACGGGCCGCTTTGCCTCTCAGTTTGCGCAAATAATATAATCTTCCCTGTCTCACCTTGCCCCTGGAAACGATTTCAATCTTATCAATTGAGGGTGAATGTAGGGGAAAAATCCTTTCCACGCCAATGCCGTACGAAATTTTCCGAACCGTAAAGGTCGCCCCTGTAGTCCCTTTTCTTCTGCGTATGACTGCACCTTGAAAGACTTGGATTCGTTCCTTATCCCCCTCCTTGATCCTTGCATGGACCTTGACGGTGTCGCCTGCTTTAAAATCGGGAATATCAAGTCGCATCTGTTCTTTCTCGAGGTTTTCGATAATATTCATTTTTCCTCCTGACTACTGTTGGGGGGTCTACCCAACTATTGTTGGGTTTCTTCCCACCAACCTATCCAAAATAATGGCAGCCGCCGTCCTGACGGACAGGTGATTGTAGTTCGTGCCGCCTTCTACAGGATCCAAGATAAAATCCGCCTGATCAACAACTTCCTTATCTAGGCCCCATGCCGTCCCGAACATAATCATGACAACGTTTTCGGCGTCGATGATTTCAACGGCCTTGCGGTATGTGAGTGAGCCTGTCTTTTGCTTCTGTGCATCTGTAGCGATGACTAAGGGTTTTCTGCCCTCCATTTCAGAGATCTCTCTGATCGTTTCTTCGAGGGATGAGGATATCGCAAGAAGAGCCAGTGCTTCCTTCCTGTGATGATTGTATGTTGCCCCGTATCCTGTGGTCCAGTGCTCTATAATGCGTCCGGCCAGTTCCTGCTGATCCCTCAAGGGTGTTATGACAAAAAATTTCTTTACGCCGTATGTCCTCGCCAATCTGGCCAAATCATGAAGATCCGCGTTGGTGATCGATGAGGCTATTGTTTGATAATTCTTGTTATAAACCGGGTAATGGAGAAGACCGATATAAAGCCGCACAAAAAGCTCCGTCTCATCCCGCCCGTCTCGCCTGAGCAAGAGCGGGCAGGTCCGCAATTGGAGCGATGGAGTAATGGAATATTGGATTATTGGGTCTAAATGAATTTCTCATTATTGTTATCAGTGCCTACCCTTCGTTTCTTCGATCTCTCGACCCTTCGACCCTTTGACAAGCTCAGGGCAAACTCCTTACTTCCTACTCCTTGCTCTTCTTTGTTTCCAGCAGCTTAGTTAGGATGGCCTCGTCTTCTTGTTTCAATTTCGTTTTTTTTAGAAGATCGGGCCTCCTTTCAAGGGTTCTTTTCAAAGACTCCGTCCTTCGCCACAATCGGATCTTCTCATGATCTCCGGATAGCAACACGGAGGGCACGTTTTTCCCTTTGAAAACCTGTGGCCGGGTGTAGTGGGGGTATTCCAGGAGTCCATCTTCAAATGAGTCGTCTGTGGCGGAATTTTCCCCACCTAAAACTCCCGGCAAGAGACGGCTTACCGCATCAATAACGACCATCGCCCCCAATTCTCCACCGCTCAAGACATAGTCCCCAATGGACAGTTCCATATCAGCAAGGCCTTTTCTTATCCTTTCGTCTACGCCCTCATATCGACCGCAGATAAGAATAAGCTGGTCTAGTCGGGATAACTCCCATGCCTTGGATTGTTCAAAGGTCTTCCCCTGTGGTGTTAGGAGAACGACCAAGGATTTCCCTTTGGGTCTGTCAACGGCTTGTAACGCCCGATATACGGGACCTGGTTTCATGACCATCCCGTTTCCACCCCCATATGGACGGTCGTCCGTCACCCTATGAGGCCCTCGGGCAAAGGAGCGAATGTCAGTCAGCTTGATATCCACCAATCCCCTTTTAACCGCACGACCTAAAATACTTTCCTGAAGAAAGGCGTGAAACAGGTCGGGAAATAAAGTGAGAATATCAAACTTCATTCAGATCCAACAATCCCTCCATTTCGGTAATAATCATTTTCCGGGCATCGAGGTCAATTTCTTTCACGACTTCATGAATCGCGGGAACCAAGACCTCGGTTTCTCCTTCACGGACCACATAAACATCATTGCTGCCGGTGGGCAAAATATGGTTAATGGTCCCGATATATTTGCCCGTGTCCAGGTAAACTTCAAGGCCGATAAGATCGAACCAGAAGTATTCATCCGTTTCTTCTTGGACCAGAGAATCTCGCCTGATGAAAACGGCCGCTCCCCTGTATTCCTCTGCTTCCTCTAAAGAATCCAATCCTTTGAGGGTCAGCAGAACGTTGTTTTTGTGAGGCTTTACGGACGACACCGTAAAAGCCCGGGTGCCTCCCGAACGGGGTTTGAGGAAAACGACGCCTGACTGAAGGAAGGATTTTTCTGATTGCACATAGGACCGGATCTTTAACCGACCATCCAGCCCATGAGGCCTTACGACCTCCCCCGCCAGGAGCAGATTTTCAGGAGAACCCTTTTTCAAGGTTACTCGATAATCTCCAAAACAGATCGTTTTTTGATCTTGGTAGAAGCCGCACTGAGAATGGTTCTCATTGCCCTTGCGGTTCTTCCTTGCTTTCCGATAACCTTTCCCAGATCTTCCTTGGCTACCTTCAATTCAATAACAGAAGTCTGTTCTCCTTCGATCTCGGTTACAGCGACCTCTTCCGGTCTGTCCACCAACGCCTTGGCAATGTAAGCGATCAAGTCTTTCATATCCAATAACCCATCCATACAATCACCCCCGCTTCAAGTCAATTTGTCGTTGTAGGAACTTTAAAGTAACCCTGCTTCTTTAATATAGCCCTGGCTGATTCTGTAACTGTGGCCCCTTTTTCTATCCAGGAATCAACCTTCTCCTTCTGAACCGTTATCAGGGCCGGATCTTTCATGGGGTCATAGGACCCTAAAATTTCTAAAAACTTCCCATCCCGCGGCGCCTCTGAATCGGCAGCCACCAGACGATAAAAGGGTCGCTTTTTAGCTCCCATTCTTGCCAATCTGATTCTAACAGCCATTTGAGTGTATCACCCCCTTTCCACTCCAAATTCTTGTTTCAATGCAACATGGACGACAAATCCGGTAACCCTTTTTTACTAAAACTTTCCATCATCTTTTTTGTTTGAGCAAAGTTTTTTAAGAGTCGATTGACATCCTGTATTCGGGTTCCACTCCCCTTCGCGATTCTTTTCCTTCTGCTTCCATTGATGATCTTGTAATTCTGTTTCTCTTTAATGGTCATGGAATTAATCACGGCCTCGATCTTGACTAACTCCCTCTCATCCGGTTTCAATTTCTTTAATTGCTTTAACTGACCCATGCCTGGCAACATGCCAAGAATTTGTTCCATGGATCCCAGTTTTTTCATGTTTTTCAGCTGATCTTGAAAATCCTCCAGATCAAATTCACGCTTTTTGAGTTTCTTCTCAAGTTTTTTGGCCTCTTTTTCATCAAACCCGGATTCCGCTTTCTCAATAAGAGAGAGCATATCTCCCATGCCCAGGATCCGTGAGGCCATTCTGTCCGGGAAGAAGGGCTCGAGCGCATCCAGCTTTTCGCCCACCCCAACGAACTTGATCGGTTTGTTCGTCACGGCTTTGAGAGATAATGCCGCACCTCCTCTGGCATCCCCTTCCATTTTAGTGAGAACAACACCCGTGATGTCAAGGAGTTCGTTAAAATGTTGTGCCACATTGACGGCATCCTGACCGGTCATTGCATCTGCCACCAATAGGATCTCTGTGGGATCGACCTTTTTTTTGATTCTTGCCAGTTCTGCCATGAGGTCATCATCGATGTGCAACCGCCCGGCCGTGTCCATGATCAAAATATCAGCACCCACACTCCCCGCTTTAGACAAAGCATCCAGGCAAATATCCTCCGGTTTACGCTTTTTTTCCGTTGAATGGACCGGAACCCCAATTTGGGAGCCCAATTTATTCAACTGGTCTATAGCGGCGGGTCTGTAAGTATCTGCAGGGACAAGATAAGGGTTTCTTCCCTGATTTCGAAGGTACAGGGCCAACTTTCCTGCTGTTGTCGTTTTTCCGGATCCTTGAAGTCCCACCAACATAATCCGAAAAGGTGTTTTTCCTGAAAGATCGAGATCCTGCCTCGCTGCCCCCATGACCCGGGTGAGTTCCTCATTAACGATCTTGATGACTTGTTGTCCCGGTGTTAAACTTCTTAGAACCTCCTCCCCCAACGCACGCTCGTGGATATCCTGGATAAATTTCTTGACGACCTTATAATTGACGTCCGCTTCCAACAGGGCAAGACGAACTTCCTTAAGGGCATCCTCGATATTTTTTTCATTTAAGGTCCCGCGCCCCTTCAGCTTGTTGAAAGTCTGATTTAATTTTTCCGATAAGCTCTCAAACACGATAAAAGAGACCTCTTAACTAAAGCGCAATCGTATAAGTTAATTCGTTTTTTCTTGTTATGTCAAGAAAATAACATCTATCCTGATCCACCATTAAGGTACTATCTGCGGCGTTGCCTTCGATCGCTCCTCCTTGCGGCATGAAAGAAAGGCGTACGGTATACGGTCGGCCGGTTGTGAAGGATAAATTTACACAACCGGCAGGTATAGGGCCCTAGTCAAAGGGTGGCTTTTCCTTAACTCGTTGAGATTCTAGGCCATAAACCTCATGCCTTAAGCCGTAAACCGTTCTGTTATTTATACGCCTCAGTCGTCGCTCCTCGGCGCTCCCGTTTTGAGCGGGATTTCGTGGACTCAACTTGCAGGCATCTAATACCTTCCTGGTGGCCAGGGATGCCATATAACCTTCTGATTTTACTGTTGATATCTAAACCATGCTATAGGTTTAGATTGTTTCTCCGTGGCTTTTTTGGCATTTTGCTGTATCTATAACCAAGTCCAATTTTTAACAAATGCTACTACATTTTAGTAAAATTTTGTAAAATCTTTTTCTTCTTGCCATAACAGGCCTTGCCCGGAAAAACCGGCATCGGATAAAAAAAAGGTGTCGTTGAATAAACGGTGTAAGGTATACGGTTCACGGTACAAGGCGCAAGGCGGCCGATTTTAAAGAGTGAGTCTCCTCCCGCAGAGCGGGAGGCCTCAGGAAGACCCCTCGAAGGGGTCTGAAAACAATGCGATTATCAAGATTACTAATCTATATCAAGGACGCCGCTGTTAAAATGAAAAGAATAGGAACGTCGAACATCCAACGTCCAACGTCGAATTTTGAATAAGGCATGCTAAAATTTTTTATAAAATGGACGAGCGACACGCGGCGCAAGCGCCTGCGCTGCGCGAGCGAGTTCATCATTCGATGTTCAATGTTCGATGTTGGACGTTCAAAAA